>SBGE01000079.1 GCA_006226755.1 Deltaproteobacteria bacterium
TTTAATTTATACATAATTAGACGAAAATGACAACAGTGAATGTGCTTCACATAAAACAAGTTGAATAAAACAAGGAGTCTCTCAATGAAAAATATCATTCTTATCATCGCTATGATGATCTCAACGGTGGCCTTCGGTGGTGCAGCCAACAAAGGTAAGTCAGTGGCCTTCGACGCTAAAAACTCAAAAGTAAACTGGAAAGGAACAAAAGTAACAGGAGAACACGTTGGAACGATTAACGTTCAAGGTGGAAACCTGATTGTTGCCGCCGGTGAACTTAAAGGTGGTGAAATTACCATCGACATGACTTCAATTCAGTCAACAGATCTTTCTGGTGAATGGAAAGACAAACTTGATGGACACCTGAAGAATGAAGATTTCTTTGATACGAGTAAGTTCAAAACTTCATCTTTCAAAGTGACTAAAGTTGAGAAAAAAGGAAAAGACACTTTCAATGTAACAGGTGATCTTACGATCAAAGGAACTACAAAGCCTGCTTCAACTGAGCTTAAACTGGTTGAGAAGAGTGGAAAGTATCATCTTCAAGGAACTCTAACTTTTGACAGAACTGCTTATGATATCAGATACGGTTCAGGAAAGTTTTTTGATAATCTTGGTGACAAGATGATTCACGATAAAGTTGAACTTAAATTGGATCTTGCTTCGAAATAAGCAGATTTTCTTATCCTCAATAAGGAAGGTCCAGCTTTGCTGGACCTTTTTTTATTCAAGTTCTTTAATCGCTTTTTTAATGGCCTTTATGTAACTGCGATAATTGTTTTGATAATCATCTACAGAGAGTTTGTAATCGATATCTGGAGTTACGCCCAGGTTTTCAATCGGCTGATCGTTTACTCTCTTGGCCAATGATCCAGTCAGGCTCCAGCCAGAAAGACCCATTCTATTGGGAATTTCCATCTCTAATACATAGCCGCCCGCTCCAGCAGTTCGAGTTCCTAGAATAGTAACGCGTTCATTATCTTGAAGAATCGCTGGAAAGAAGTCTCCACCAGAAAAATCCATTTCGTTAATCAGTAGAAGAATAGGTTTGGTGTAATTGACTTCAGGATGCGGATTGATTTTATCCACTCCCCAAATATACCAAGGACTAGTTAAGAAATTTCCACCATTCCACTCATCAATAACGAATTGATAGTAGGCTTTCAAAAAAGCAATAAAAGTAAGATCAATTGGCCAGCCATCAAGTGTTTCGGCCTCCATAAACTTTTGAGCTTCTTCATCTGTTTTGATTTTTTCAAGCTTGGGAAGATCAAGAACAGCTTCTTTGATATCAGTTTGAGTGATGGCCATATGCTCTCGAGCTGTATGAAGAGCAGTGTCAGTCAGCATGGATAAAAGAGAGTACATGTAGAAAACTGATCCACCTGGATTGTTCACTTGATCAATCACTAATTTGTCAGTCAGGTTTTCCATCTTTTCAATGATTTCTTGGAACTTTTCAACTTCTTCATCACTGGCATCGTAAGTTGGGATTCGAACATATCCGATAAGTTCTTTTTCTTCGCTTAAGTAGATGTAGGCATCGTAATGATTGTCTTTTGAGCTCTCCCAGATACGATCACCCAAGTCTGGAAGAAAACTCTTCCTAGCGCCCAGTTCCCAAGGATTTTTTTCTTCCATCTTTCGGGAAGAAAAAGTCTTTTCAAGTCCTGACTTCATGTTGAAACGATTGAGAACTTTCTCTGCTTTGGTCAGATTTTTATTGGTGGATAAAAGCACATCATAGTTGATCAGCTCTTTGGTATGATCCCATACCAGTTGATGTTCTACAGTGTAGTCTTCACCTTTTCTTTTTAACTCAAGAGTTACTGGTCCAAAAGGAACGCGCATGACTCTCTTGCCACTCCTATGAGTAAGATAAAGCTGTGCAAGCGCTTCATCAGTTTCACTGACATTACTTCCCATTTCTTTTTTTAAATCAGTTACAACATCGATCGTTGGAACACCTGCAAAGGAGACAACCTCATCTCCGACTTCAAACGGAAACGTTTCTTCACTGAGTTTCGTTCTATCAATCCAGGCCAAAAAATATCTTTTTCCATTCCCTTTGATTTCCAAAGGAAGAGAGGATTTTTCAGTGGAAATGAATTCATAATCCACATGGTAATCTTTGGTTGAAGCAAAGAATTTTTTTAGATGGCCTTGAAAACTTTTGATATCCATTGCTGGTGTTGATCGAATCAACGTTTGCATTCTTTGGTTCTCTGTTTCCAAACTCCAGTTATGGTGAGTTTGCTTCCATTCTTTTGGGGCATAAAGGGTGGAAAATGAACCGTGAATAGCCTCCCACAAAGAAAGCATTTCTTTTTGCGTATTGGTCAAATTCGCCGATGCATTTGAAGTTAGTAAAAAGAGTGTAATTGCGATCGTCTTGATCATCTTTAAATCTCCTGTTTTGACAGACAAAAAGGCTAGCTTACTTGAGTTAAGTGGTAAAGAATGAGCGTTTAGCTACGAATTTACAGGGCCTTGATGCTCCGCAAACTTAGCAGCGAGACCCTTATAATGAGTCGAAAAGAGAATACTGAGGGCAACCCCAATACTTGAGAGTCCGGCAGCTAGCCCGGCCCAAAGTCCAGCCGCTTCCATGCCTCGATGGAAAGCGAGGTAGTATCCAAGTGGCAGACCGATCATCCAATTTCCAAGAAGGGTGATCAGCATCGGTGTTTTTGTTTTTCCAAGTCCTCGTAGTACTCCCCACAATGTGACCTGAATCCCATCCGGAAGTTGGAACATAGCTACAAAAATAATCAAACCTGAGGCATAGGTGATCAACTCTTTATCATCAGTGAATACTTTTAATAACAGAGTTGGAGCAAAGAAATAAATCAAAGCAGTCATTAACATGAAGCTACCACTTATAGTCAGCGCGGCCAGCGTTTGAGTGAGAACTCCTTTGGCACTTCTTTTACCAAATTCATAAGCAACTTTAACTCCAGCAGCGGAATTCATGGCAAGTGGAACCATGAAGGTCAAGCTGGCAAGATTCAAGACAATATTGTGACTAGCAGAGGCCACTGTTGTCATTTTTCCAACGAGTACTGTGACAATGGTAAAAACCATGACTTCTACAAAAGTACCTAGTCCAATGGGGATGCCAAGTACGATCATTTCTTTGAAGGCCTTGGCTTCAAAGTTCCAAGAGATATCCATTTTTTTGGCGGCGTAAAATATCAAAGCAACGGCCATAAGCAATCGAGAAATTGTCGTGGCAATCGCTGCACCTTTGATACCTAATTCTGGAATACCAAACATACCGAACATCAATACGATGTTGAGACCGACGTTAAAAATGAGAAAACCAAGAATTGAACCATTGGCAAAAAATGTATCGTCATGGGCCTGCAGATACTCTTTTACAGACTGGAAAATAAGCATAGGTGTAATCGACCATCCACACCATTGTAGATAGGTCGCAATCAATTCTCCACGTTCAGCATCAAACTTCAAAAGATCGAGATTCATGATCAGAATTTGAAGAATAAGTTGGAGAAAAGTACCGATGATGACTGACATACCTAGACTGGTGGCCAGCATACTTTTTGAACCTTTATCTTCTCCACGGGCCTTGGCCGTAAGCGAGCCCACAGCATAGGTGATGGAGAGACCGATCATGACAAATGGTCCCATCATGGCGTTGGCAACCCCCAGAGCAGCAACAACCGTTGTTGAGTAACGACCTGCTACCATCATATCTCCGGTTCCGAACAACATCTGTCCGACCTGACCAGCGATCAAAGGAAGCGCAAATAGGAAAAGACCTTTAAGGTCGCGTTTATACTCTTCTAACATAGGGCACATAAGACCATTTTTTACTCGCTCATACAAGCGTGAAGGTCTTAATTACAAGGTTTGAGAGAGGAGTCTTTCAGGTTTACAAAAAGGGGAGCTTTGAGGCACAGTTAAGCCCCTAGAGGACATTGAAATGCTTAAAATCATAAGGTTCACATTTTATTTCTTGTGGCTGATGGCCGTAACTGCAATCGGGTTGATTTTTTGTCTCTTCCGTCCTTTTCACCCAGATAATCTTCGCTTGATAGGAAGGTTGTTCGGTAAAGTTATTGCCCCAGTTATGGGTGTATCATTTGAACTTCGTGGAAAAGAAATCCTGGATAACAATCGTCCTATGGTGATGATTGCTCCTCATCAAAATAACCTGGATTTGATCATCGGTGGTTTGGGGATTCCTGCACGAACCGTCTCTTTGGGGAAAATACAATTACTACAGATACCAGTATTTGGTTGGTTTTATTGGTTATCAGGAAACATTCTGATTAATAGAACAAATAAGAGAAAAGCCAAGTACAGTATGGAAAAGGTCACTGAGAATATTCAGGGAAAAAACATTTCTATCTGGATCATGCCTGAGGGGACTCGTTCAAGAGGAAGAGGACTTCTGCCTTTTAAGAATGGAGCTTTTAGAACCGCAATCGATGCTCAAGTTCCAATCATACCTGTAGCGTTTAATACATATAGTGAGAGCGTCGATCTCAATAGACTTAAAGCAGGTAAAATTATTGGTCACGTTCTCGAGCCAATTCCAACTACAGGACTTGATAAAGGTGATGCCCCAAGACTCGCTCAAGAATCCTGGGAAAAAATGAAGGCAAAAATTGCAGAACTTGATGCTGAGGTTTTTAACTCCAACTAAACTCACTGGTTCTCATGATTTTATAGAGTCTTAATCTGTTTTTTAAATCCATATTTTCAAATTGAATACCCAGACCACCAGGATAAATTCCACCACCATGTGTTTTTCTTACTACTCGTGCCTGACAAGTGAAATCTGATTTGTCTTCGGTAGGAATCTGAAGATTGATCAGTTCTCCAGGCACAAAGTTGATTTGATTACGTTTATGAAAATGATCTTTGGTTTGATCGATGGCCACAAAAACCCCTGTCGTACTGATGTCAAAAGTTTTTCCGAGAATGAAACTTTCTGTCGCTGTTTTGAGATAGATAGGGAGTTTCTTTTGAAAACGTTTTGGAATTAACCACCATCTTTTATCTGGAGAGTCCAGAACATCCATACCTTTGGTGAAAAGAATACTCGAAGTGAAAACAGTAAAAAGGGCCGTCGCCAAAGTTGTCATTGTAAAATCAAAATCTGCTCCGTATTTTGAAACAATCCAATTATTGAAAGCCACGAGTCCGATCATCATCGGTAGTGTCCATTTCAGAACAGGAGCTCCTTTCCAAGCAAGCCAACTATTCAGAAACAAAAATCCAATACAAAAATGATTGATGATTGTAAGTTTGGACATTATCGCTTGCATCTCCAAGATATCATGGCCATAAATCATCATGATCTGCATGGGAAATGAGAGAGCAATCAATAAAAATGAAAGACAGAACAAATTAAAAATAAAAGGTTTGTTTCTCATATATGCCTCTCAATTAAATACTATTCTCATCTTCTTTGGCGAAGTGATAGCAGTAGCTTTTTACCCGTTTTACATATTTTCTGGCTTCTTTAAGGTTGCGACTTTGTAACCAGTCTTTGCCTTTCTTTATAATGCTTCTTTTAACTCGATAAGGACCAGAGTTGTAACTTGCGAGGAGAATATCGCTAATACTATTACCTGTTTCTCCTATGTGCTTGGTAACAACTGAGATATTTTCATCTCTTGTCCAATAGTCTTCGATGAACTCCATGTACTCGATTCCACCTTTAATGGAATAGTTGGGATTCAATCTCCATTCATTTTCATGATTTACTTGACCGGTAAGAATCAAACCTTTAATCACCGGGACAGGATAACGGTTCAGATCGTTATAGGTCGGCCATTCCGGATGAACTTGAAGAACATGTTCCTCTGCTAAGGAAGTGACTTGGGTCAGACCAATTGCTTTCGCAATACTGACCGCATGAGGATTAAATGACGACTCTTGTGCCACAAGGCCTGCAATGAAGTTTGGATTAACTCCTTCTATCAATGAAATATTTTCGATGATTTTGATAGTCTCCATTTTGTCTTCAAAACGATGTGGATTTTTAATCGTCAGTTTATCTCTCCAGTGGCAGTAAGGACTTTGATATCGTTTATAGACAATAGGAGAGAGTGGTGATCTACGATAACCTACGACTATATCATTATGTCTTTCAGGAATCAGTCTGAAGTCTTTAATTGAATAGACAACTTTGTCTTTCAAAATTTCTTTTTTTGAATTCTTATTGATGATATCGGTGACTTCCATACCATCGTAGAAAAAGCGAATAATATGGTGAGCGTCCATTCCATCTGGATCCTCAACAGAGATCTTCAATTCTGATTTGTCATGAAGCATTTGTCTGTCTGGACTGAATGAAATTTTGACCGGACTCAACTCATTAATTGAAGCCGGACCTCGCCCTTGAATAAGAGTATCTTGCTCATCGTTCTTTGTGACTTCTTCCAATGTATCGACATTGTCGAGCACTGGCATCGCCCCAAATGGACTCATCGGTCCCGCACATGACGTGCAGACAAGACAGATTAGTATAAGTCTTTTCACACTTCCTCCCCGCAAAAAGAGTGATGGACTTTTGAATGATTGGATTTTCAGCAAACGTACAGATTGAACAATCTCAATTGCGATTATAGCAGGCCCAGATTCGGCCCTCAATACCAATGAATTGGGGCGATTTTTAAAGCCTTTGAATAACGGGAATTTGCGTCGCTGAAGATAGAAAAAGAGCTGTTATTTCAGGACTTTAATCACTTCGCTCACAGCATGGCTCAAGTCCTTGATTTCCCAACGAGATTCAGGTCGAAGACCGTGATCTGGAGGAAGATGGATGAAACCGGCCGGAAGATCGATATGGGCCTTGGCAAAATGCTTGAGACATAGGTACATGATCTGGTTGCAAACATATGTTCCGGCGGAGTTCGAAATCTCGCAAGGAATTTCCAACTGATCCAAAGTCAGTTTCATTTCCCTGATGGGAAGAGTTGAAAAATAAGCATTTTCGCCATCGGGGTCGATCTTTTGATCATGAACTTCGTTTCCCTTATTGTCCTTTCGAATACTATCGAGGCAATTGATCGCAACTCGCTCAAGGCTGATGACATCTCGGCCCCATGCCAAACCTGTCATAATGACGGCTTCTGGTTTTGTTTCTTCAATTGCTTTTTCAAGTTCAGGGAAGACTTCTTCAAAAACGACTGGCAGGATCCGACCATGAATTTTCCAATGACCAATATGAGTATCATCGAGAAGTTCAACAATTTCACCCGTCGGATTCGTCGGGTGAGTATGAAAAGGACCAAAACCAGTAAGAAGAAGATTTTTCATTTCAAAAGCTTCTCAATTTCTTTTTCAATTTTCTCAGGAGTATCTTGTGGAGAAAATCTTTTCAAAACATTTCCGTTTTGGTCAACTAGAAACTTTGTGAAGTTCCATTTGATGGCCTTTGATCCCAGAACTCCAGGTGCTTCTGATTTCAAGTATTCATAAATTGGAGCAGCGGAGTTTCCATTAACATCAACTTTAGCAAACATTGGAAAAGAGACATCGTAAGTCAAAGAACAAAAGTTCTTAATTTCTTCCTCATCCCCTGGCTCTTGTTTCCCAAATTGGTTGCATGGAAAGCCCAGAATTTCCAAGCCTTGATCTTTGTGCTTTTTGTAGACCTCTTCCAGACCTTTATATTGCGGAGTGAATCCACACTTGCTAGCAGTATTGACGATGAGCAAAACTTTATTTTTATAGTTATCAAGGGAGACTTCCTCTCCATCGATATTTTTAACCTTGAAATTATAGAGATCTGACATATTAACCATCCTTTATACTCGACTAAAAAAGAACTGTGTTCAAGTCCACGGAGACCTTATAATAGAACAATGTTAAATGACAGTCCAAATTCATCTGAAAGTCTCGCCGAGGAATGTAAGACATTGCTTGAGCGGGCCTCTAGTGTGCTCCTAGGTAAGGAAGCTCAGGTCGAAAAGGCCTTAGTTTGCATTCTTGGTGGAGGACATCTTCTATTGGAAGACGTCCCTGGAGTTGGGAAAACAACCCTGGCTAAAATTTTAGCCAGAGTCTGTGGTTTCGAAGTGACCAGAATTCAATTCACTAACGATCTTTTACCTGCAGACATTACAGGATCGGCGTTCTTTAATTCAACCAGCAATGATTTTGAATTCAGGCCAGGTCCTCTTTTTGGACATTTCGTATTGGCCGATGAATTGAACAGAGCAACACCTAAAACTCAAAGTGCACTTTTACAAGCGATGGAAGAGAGACATATTACAGTAGATGGAAAAACCTTCGAGTTAAAAGAGCCTTTTGTTGTTCTCGCCACTCAAAACCCATTTGAGCAGGTTGGTACATTTCCTCTCCCTGAATCCCAGATTGACAGATTTACTATGGGGTTGGTTCTGGAGTTTCCAGAAAGAGAATTTGAGAGAAAGATTCTCCAACAAGGTGACACAACTGATCAGATCAAGAGTATCGGCGAAGGATTAGGTGGTAAGAAGCTGGCAGAAATTCGAAAGGCCGTTTCAAAAATTCATCTGGCAGATTCTTTGTACGATTATATTCTGGATTTACTAAACTACGGACGAAAGAATTTTTCGACAGGGCATGCGCTCTCTCCTCGTAGTGGGAAAGATCTGGTTCAAACTTCAAAAACTCTCGCTTGGATAAGAGGAAGAGATTTTGTTCTTCCTGAAGATGTTCAAGAATTGCTTCCCAATATCTGGGGACATAGAGTAGGGGGAAGCCGTGGGCTTCAGGGTGGCATGAGTGAGATTGATCGACTCATCAAGGAAATTCCTCTCCCGTAGATTGCAGACGCGATATGGACAAGTTTATATTCTGCCAACTGGGCAGGGGGGAAACTTTATTGTCATCATCTTTGTTCTGTTTCTTATCTCTTTGTCTTATGGACACTCATTGGCATTCTCTAGTACTTTCATTTTTGTAGCAGTTGTGATGACTTCCACTATCTTCACACATTTCAATCTCAAAGATCTCGAGCTTTTGAGGGCATGGATTCCAGATTTGATTGAGGCAAATAAATCATTCTTTGTAGAGGCCCGTATTCATAATCCAACTGGAAAGAAAAAGTACGATCTAAAGTTGGCAAAAGGAAAAAGCTACTCAAGTGATTCGCTTCAGCTACAGGCAGGTCAATCGGGTGATATCAAGTTAAGTTTCGAAGGACTCCCAAGAGGACGATACCGAATAAAGACACTTTCTCTTCGAACGACTTTCCCATTTGGTATTTTTTATAGCTGGAGTTATGGACAAGTTGAAAAAGAGTTTGTTGTCCACCCAAGGATTGAGGAAGGAAATGATCTTCGAAAATTCATGATGGGGGAAACTCATGAAGAAAGTGAAATCATGGTAAAGGGAGACAATGATTTCGAAGGACATTCCAAATATAATGATGGTGACTCGATCAATCGAATCGATTGGAAAGTCTATGGAAGAACCAGACAACTCTTAAAAAAAGAATTTGTTTCTCCAATTGAAAGAGAAGTTGTCGTAAGTGACAAAATGATTGGCCACTTGTCATTTGAGGAAGGACTTGAGTTTCTGGCGGGAGTCATTCATCAAGCAGATCAAATGGGATGGCGATTTGGAATAGATTGGCATGGACAGATACTCTCTCCGGATAGGGGAAAAGAGCATTATGTTCGATGTCTGACTTTCTTGGGAGGACTGGAAAAAGAGGTTGTTGATTTATGAAGCTCGATAAGAGAAACAACCTTCTTTATTTTCCGATGATTCTCTATCTTTTTTCGATGGCCCCATTCTTAGGTCAGCATAATAGCGTTACACTGATAATTTCTGGAGTCGGAGTACTTCTTTCTCTAATTCTCAATCAAAAAAATATTCAGCTCCCCATCCTTTTACGTTATGGATTTGTTGCTTTTTCGACCATTGCTGTCTTCAGGAGTTTTGGAAGTTTGAAAGGACTTGAGGCCGGAACCGGACTTCTCTCTATTCTTGCTGTGATCAAACTTTTTGAAATGAAGAAACCTCGAGACTTTTTCATTTTCGTTTTGATCATAGAACTCTTGCTCGTCGGACACTTACTTTCTGCTGACTCACTTGCCGTATTGATTTATGTCTTGGTTTTAAGTGTCATCCTGTTTTACTTTCTCTCAATCTTCAACAAAAAGAATGAATTTCATTTGGATCGAGAAAGAATCAAAATTACATTGAAAGTCTTTTTATACTCAATTCCATTGGCAGCGATTCTTTTCTTTGCTTTTCCAAGACTTTATTTGGGAAATTTATTCACCAGTAATGTTAAAGAGAAAGGTTTAATGGGATTTTCGGAAAAACTTCGCCCGGGAGATATGGCAGAACTTGCAACTTCAGAAGAAGATATATTCAGGGCAAAAGTTAATGGAAAACCACTCTCTCAGTTCGACATGTACTGGAGAGGAGCCGTCCTTACCAGAACAGATGGTTTTAACTGGGTACCAGGATATACTAAATCCAGACACTTCTATAAGTTTCTTGAAGATAAAGAAAAGTTCTCTTACGAAGTGGACATGGATAAATTGGAAAATACTCCGCTTTTTCTTTTGGAAGGATCAACAAACGTTCAGGTAATGAGCCGAGGGAAAATCGAAAGACTTGCGGGACATTCATATAAAGTCGCTCCTTATAATAATCAAAAGATTCGCTACAAAGCAAAAGTTGTAGAAACTGATTTCCTGCCTTTGGGAGAAAAAGAACAAAAAGTCTATCTTCAACTTCCAAGAACTATATCAAAGAGAGTCAGAGACCTTGCCCGGAAAATGAGTGAAGGAAAGTCGTTTGAAGAGAAAGTTCAGTCTGTAAAAGATCATTTTTATCAAAAAGATTTTGAATACACCTTGGCTCCAGGAAAATATGAAGGAGAAAGACCTCTAGAAGAATTTCTTTTTGTTCGAAAAAAAGGTTTCTGTGAACATTATTCATCGGCAGCAGCGATACTCTTCAGACTAATGGGCATTCACACTCGAGTGTTGGCAGGATTTCAGGGTGGAGAATTCAACCCGATAGGAAATTATTATTTGATTCAAGGTCGTGATGCTCATGCTTGGGTAGAGCTATTCGATCCTAAAAAAGGATGGATACGTGTAGATCCAACCTCATGGATTGCTCCAAATAGAATTAGATTGGGATCAAATGCTTTCTTCAATGGTCTAGTCCGGCCTGAAAACTTGACTGAAGAAGAATTCATTGCAGGATTGAACAATTCTTTTCTAAAAAAATTAAAATTCACAATCGATATGTATTATTACGAAATGAACCGGAACTTTTTGGGTTACGATTACGATGCTCAAAAGGATTTTTTCAAAAAATTTGGGTTTGAGTACAGAAGACCATTCTATCTTTTTCTCTTTTGCCTTTTCCTTTGTGCAGTGGTCACAATTTCTGTCATCTTGTATCAAGGACGTAAGATTGATAACAGACCTGATTTCGAGAAATCGTGGGATCTCTTTCTTTCAATTTTAAAGAAAAAAAATGTCGAGTTTGACTCATATATGGGTCCGGATACAATTCATCAAAAAACTAAATTGCAAATTTCTTGTGGGCCAGAGGTCAGTAAAGTGTTCGACCTCTATATCTCTTTGAAATATGGAGCCCAATTCGATGAGACAAAAGCCAGACAGTTTGATGCGGCGGTGCAAGAGGCTACTCAATTGATGGGTCAACAAGTATAATTTCTGGATGAAAAACATCCTTATAATTATTAGTTCTTTTTTCTTTAGCATCTCTGTTTGGGCAACAAAGCCAGATACACCTCCTCGAACAATTCTCTTTATCGGAGACTCTTTGACTGCAGGCTATGGAGTCGATAAAGAAAAATCCTACGTTTCTTTGATAGAAAGAGATCTTTTGAAGAAAGGTTACAACATTAAAACTTTAAATGGATCTGTAAGTGGTTCAACAACATCATCAGGGATAAAAAGACTTCGATGGTTTTTAAAGGCCAAGCCTGAAATTCTAGTACTTGCTCTCGGGGCGAATGATGGTCTTCGTGGCGTTAAAATAGAAACTTCTCAAAAGAATCTCGACGATATCATTCAATTGGCCAAGGAAAATAATATCAAAGTTGCTTTGGCCGGTATGATGCTACCTCCAAATTACGGACCAGATTATACAAAGAATTTCAAAGAGATGTATTTGAACCTGGTTAAGAAGCATAATGTTGTACACATTCCATTCCTATTGGAGGGAGTCGCTGCCCAAAGGGAATTGAATCAGGCGGATGGAATTCATCCCAATGAAAAAGGACATATCATTATGAAAGATACAGTAATCAAGTACCTGGAGAAAATGCTGTGAATCTTTTAAAAATAGATGGTCTTTCAAAAAGTTTCACTCAAGGAGAAAACCACATCCAAATTTTGAATGGTCTCTCCTTTGCTCTCGAAAGTGGTAAAACTGCCGCCATTCTTGGAAAAAGTGGATCTGGAAAATCTACTCTTCTTTCTTTGTTGGCAGGATTAGATAAACCAGATTCCGGAAAAATAGAGTTTTCAGGAAATGATATATGTTCGATGCCTGAAGAACAGGTCACCAAACTTAGAAACGGAAAAATAGGAATTGTGTTTCAACAATTTCACCTTATTTCCCATCTTACAGCACTGGAGAACGTCCTCCTTCCTCTTGAAATCAAGGGTGAGACTGGCGGACAGGATAAGGCCCGCCATTATATGGAACGTGTCGGATTATCACATCGTTTAGATCACCTTCCTTCGCAATTAAGTGGGGGAGAAAAGCAACGTGTGGCCATTGCCAGAAGCTTGATCATCAAACCAGATCTTTTATTGGCAGATGAACCCAGTGGGAGTTTGGACGACAAAACTGGTGATGATGTCATGAATTTAATTTTTGAATTAGTACAAGAAGAAAACACAGGTCTGGTTCTCGTTACTCACAATAGAAATCTTGCACATAGATGTGATCAAGTTTGGTCACTTGCCGGAGGCGGACTCCAATTGGAAGGTGCAAGTGTTCAATGAGATCTTGAGAGATTTCAGATGGAATCGTAAATTTCACCTTTTTTTTATTCTTAATCTTTCTTTTGGATTGATTGGACTTGTTGGCTTACTGGGCTTTAAAGCTTCATTTCAAGAAAGTATCAACAAACGTTCGAGAAATATTTTAGGTAGTGATCTGGCGATTCATAGTCGAATCTCCTTTACAGAAGATCAAATCAAGCGAGTGGATGAAGTTCTACCTAAAGATAATGTCAAAGTCAGCGGGCTGAGTATGTTCTCCATGATAAAAACTGGAGATAAGACTCGCTTAGTAAATGTCAGAACACTTCCTGAAGGTTTTCCTTTCTACGGTACGCTCGAACTTCGAAAACCATCTGAGAGAACCGACAGTTTCAACTCCGGACAATCAGTTTGGGTTTACCCTGAATTGGCAACGCAATTGGGTCTTAATATCGGTGATAAAGTTTCATTGGGGCATGCTGAGTTTGAAATAGAAAACATCGTCGATAAAGATCCTCAGCAGTCCTTTCAAATGGGAGCGATGGCCCCGAAGGTCTACATTTCTGAAGCAGGAGAAAAGCGCGCCAATCTCTATCAGAAAGGAAGTACTGCCAGACATAGTATTCATTTTAAGTTTAAAAAGCTTGAAGACCTAGATGCTCTTGCTAAAAAAGTTGAAGGGGTCTTTATCGAAGTAGGACCTCAGGTCGTGACTCCCTCAAAGACCGGGGAACAAGTTGGAAGATTTTTACAATATCTTTCTGACTTTCTGGGGCTGGTCTCTCTGGTCGCTCTCTTTCTTTCAAGTGTTGGTCTTTTTTATCTTTTTAGAAGTTTTGTTTCCAAGAAAAGAAGAGAGATGGCCATCTATTTGGCCCTTGGGAGAACTAAAGCACAAATCAGGAAATATTATATTTTGTATCTGATGATCCTTGGTTTGGCCGGAACCTTGATTGGGATTGTATTAGGAAATGCACTTTTTCTCTCTGTTTCAACATTGATAACAAATATTTTCACTTTCAATATGGAGTTTCATCTCGATTATACCTACACGGTATTGGCCTTTGTAATAGGTACACTTGGTACTTTCTTGATTGGATTCCCATTGTTACAGCGTGGACTTCAGGCCGGCGCGAATGATCTCTTTCAAGAAGATATGCGTAAGGTTGATTTCAAACCGGGACTCTTCTGGTTCATGCCTTGGTTTGTTTTTTATTGGATGGTAGGGGTTGTTGTCAGCCATTCCTTGAAAATTGGCTCACTCTTTTTTGGACTCTTTTTCCTTCAGGCAATTTTAGGGATTGGTCTTCTATATCCTTTTTTTAAGATTCTGGAAAAACTTTCACAACGTTTTTCTCTGACGACAAAGCATGCACTTCTTTATCTTTCCAGGCATAAGGCTTCGAGTATGGCCGCTTTTCTTGCCATTGCTCAAGGTGTCTTACTCTTGACTTTAATTCCACAAATTCGAGCTGGCCTGCACTCAGAGCTCAATGATGTGGATGGAACGAAGATTCCAACACTCTTTCTTTTTGATATCCAGGAAGAGCAAGTAAAGGATGTTGAGAAATTTTTTGCTGAAAGAAAAGTACCCTTGCAAGGGATAACTCCTATGATTCAGGGGAGAATCACCGCCATCAATGATAAAGAGTTCAAAAGACCAGAAGGGCGTGCCCTGACAAGAGAAGAAGAAAGAGAGTTCAGATTCAGAAACAGAGGAACAAATCTTTCTTACCGGGCTGATTTGCATGAGTCCGAAACAATAATTGAGGGGAAACCATTCTCTGGAAGCTATACAACAACAGACAAATTGCCGGAACTCTCTATTGAAACCAGATATGCCAAAAGACTTGGTATTGAAATGGGGGACAAGGTCAGCTTTGAAATTCTTGGTATGCCTATTTCTGCAAAAGTCATCAATATTCGAAAAGTGAAGTGGACGAGTTTTCATCCCAATTTCTTTTTGATGTTTCAACCCGGTGTGCTCGATGATGCCCCTAAAACTTTCTTAGGAGTGAGTGATCAACTGACAGTTGAACAGAAAGACAAAATTCAAACAGAACTCTTCGAACAGTTTCCGAATGTCTCAGTCGTTGACATTACCAGAGTCGTGGAAAGAATCCTGAATGTCCTGTCGCAAATGAGTGTCGCTATGGGTGCCATGGCACTCTTATCTTTGCTGGCTGGTTTATTTGTTCTCTACAGTCTGATCTCCCATCAAATAGATGAGAGAAGTAAAGATGCTGGGCTTTTCAAAATGATGGGGTTTGGATCAGGGCAACTTCGCTCAGTCATTCTTAAAGAGTTTGTTCTTTTGACATTAACTGCTAGCTTCTTTGGCTCATTTGGTTCGATCATTATTTCTTTTGTGTTGGCAAAAGTTCTTTTTGATGGTCTATGGATACCAATGCTTTCCTTGCCATTGTTTGTCACGTTGACTTTGGGATTTGTTGCAGCAGGGCTCAGTTGGTTTTCATCAAGAAGTATATTTAAGCGCAAAACAATAGATTTGGTCAGGCCGTTTGCTTAGGGCCTCGTCCATTGATGAAACGATATACTTTTTCACCAATACCCCACAAAAAGAGAATAAGTGAGGCCAAAAGCCACCAAGATAATGCGCGTTCCATGAGGTGCGTATCTTTCGCACTTGTGAGAAGTTTTGATTTTACTTTATTGACCATTGTCCCAGACTTATCGACTTGCCAGACATCTTCACCTCTCTCCGCAAAACCCATGTAGCTTGCCTGTGCCAGGTAATTTTCAGCATCGGCCGCTTTTATTTCAAAATAATAAAAGGCACCTGAATGAGACTTTGTAAAATTTAGACCCGGAAAACTTTGATATTTTTCCACTTGTTTGGCCAAATCGAGGGCAAGAGATTTTGGCTCTATATTATGGGCCTCTTCCACCAATAATTTCAAATCACCTGCATATGTTCCTCTTTTCTTCTTATACTCTTCTTGTGCTGTCACAATCCATTTCAGTTTAGGTTGCATGGATAAAAAAATGATAGCACTTTGATTGGCCCTGTTTACCCATGGAGAGTAAACAAATTTGAGTACAACAATTATTGAGAGGAAAAAGGAGATGAATCCCCAGAAGAGTTTGTGTTCGAGGAAGTATTTTTTAAAACCCAACAAAGAATCCTTGGTTTTGCTCAGCAACTCTTTTTAGAAAAATATACTTTGGATTGTTTGTATCCATTAAAAAATCTGAACCAACTCCAATCGTATTGATTTGAACTCCTTTGGAGTTTCTTGACTTGATATCTGATATTACAGCATAAATATCGTCGGTTTGCTTACTGTTTGAGCGAGTAGGTGCACCATCTGAAAGAAGGACTATATCAGTAGCATCCCGATAGTTTCTAAGTGCAAATTGCATGGTTGCGCGGGTCGGAGTTGCTCCCCATGGGCGCAGATCGTGCAAGAAACGATAGACAACCTGCTTATTTCTTTTTGTCATTTGTTTAGGTTGTCCCCATAGATAGCGATATTCTCTGGCCATACCATCAGGAAAGTGGACGACATCTATTGAGAAATCTTCTCCCATAGATGTGATCAACATTTTCAATCCAGCTTTGACTTGCCCAATTTTATCTTCCATAAACATGGAGCCTGAAACGTCGATTACAAAAACAACTCTCTTTCCTTTGAATTTGAATCCCACATCAACGGGAATAGAGGCCGTCTGGCGATCACTCGATTGCTGCTCCTTCTTTTCCTGACTTGTCTGAGACTGAAGTTCTTTATTTTTTGTATTGAGATCTCTGTTTTTTCCTTCGAGTTCAGAGACTTTTTTCTCAAGCTCTTCTTTCTGATTGAGGAGTGCTTGATAGTCGCTCATCATATCTTTTTGGGCCTCAATAGTCATTTGCCTGGCGAAGCCTTCTTTTTCTTTTATTTCCTTTTTTGTTGGATCCTCGACTTTGGATTTTGGAACAGCAACAAAAAGAATAATTACAGCTCCGAGTGCTCCTGATAGGAGATCGAGAAAAGCAATGGAAAAGACATTAGTTTCTCTACGTTTCATGAGATCTCAATTCTATTCACGAGGTTTTCAATGACATACTCTCTAATCCCAGCGTGTAAATTATCTGTTTCTTCCTGAAGGTTGTGAAAGAACCACATGATTACAATTGAGAGAATGAGTGAAATCAGAGTTGTATCAAATGCCACACCAAGTGTAGCTGTAATGAGATTCATATCTCCGCTATTGGCGATCATTAAAGCTTGAGAAATCCCAAGGACTGTTCCAATGAAACCAATAGAAGGAATAACCCAAGTCAGATAACGGATATTACTTTGACTTGATTCAGATTTGTCTTTATTAATTTCTGTTTGAATAGAAATGATCTCGATGACTTCAGGAATAGAAGCGGTCGTTCTAAATTTTACACAGGCCTTCTTGATCATTTGAGTCAGCATTGAGGCCTTATTCTCTTTTTCAAGATCAGACATTTTGAATTGTAATTCACGAAGGTCATTGGCCATCAAAAGATGCTTTTCATTGGTAGGAAGATATTTTTTCTTGATCGATTTTTCTTCCCATTTTATTAATCGTCTTTTTTCAAAGATATCAAAGAGTGACCAGAAGAAGGCAAAGTAGGTAAGGAATTGGATGTAACCTCCACCTGTGATATTTCCCCCAAGTAGGACGAACAGACGATGGTTGATTCCTGTACCCGTAGCGCCGCCTGTAGAGTTGTAACCCATGGACGCAAACATAGTGATAAATACGGCTAATCCCAAAGCTATGAGAATGTTCATCAAATTTTTTGAAATAGTCATAGGTGCACCTTTTAAAAACTACTCCTCATCTCTATTATCGGTTTATTAAGGGTTTAAATTGAGTAAAACGCTTGGTTTTGGAGTAAAATCAGTAAATTATCAACTTTTTCGCAGATTCCTGGTCAGTGAAGAATTGTTGGCGGGACGGCCAGAAAAGTGAGATAAGTCATAGTCTATCAAACCCTCTACAACGTACTGTAAATTATGAAAAATATTCGGCTTTTGGCCCTCACTTTTATACTCAGCCTAAACAGCTTCTCTTTGAAGGCCTCCAATGACGATTCTTATCGCATTCTGGTGACCAGTTGGGAGTATGCGGATCATTTTGACTACATGATGGTACTGGAAACTCCTTGGAAGGAGTGGAGTTTTATCTTGGACTGCCAGTCATTTTTTCATGAGTTAGTGCTTTATCATGGGCAACCCTCTCACGACCAAAGACTCTTTGAGTATTATCTGGATCCACAGACCTGCTTTGATCTTGGTTCATACGTCATGAGTGAAACTGATCAGGGTGACTTTCTGTGTTTTGATTACAATGGAGTCGATAAGAGTTTGTCGATCCATAAAGATACTCAATTCTGTTATTAATTTTAAGACAACTGTAATAATTCATGATTTCATTCCACTCATAAAGAAAAGGATGAAAAAATGAAAATTGTACTCTTCTCTCTCGCTCTAATTTTTTCCGCTCAAGCTGAAACTTTAAAAGAGAAACTGGATATTCGTTCTCAAGCTTCATCTAAAAAAATGCCAGATGAAATTAAAGAGGTTATGAAAAAGGGTTTGCAAGACTTGAAGGATTCAGGGATTGAAAAGCGTACTCTTAAAGTAGGCAAGACCCTGCCATCATTCTCATTGAAAGATGCAAGAGGAATTATTACGCCAATCAAAAACATTTACTCAAAAGGTCCTCTTGTCATTACTTTTTATCGAGGTCATTGGTGTCCTTACTGTCAGTTGGAACTAAAAGAATACGAAATTCTTAAAACTGAGTTTGAAAAAGCTGGAGCAACAATTATCGCTTTAGCTCCGGATAAGTGGAATCTTATCAAAAAAACCAAAGAGAAGTTGAACTTAAGCTTTGATATTTTTAGAGATGAAAATAACAATATTGCAAAGAGAATGGGGCTAGCTTTCGCTTTAGATTCAGATACATTGAGAATATATAAAAAGTTTGGAATTAATTTGGAAGAATCTCAAGGGAATTCAAACAATGAACTTCCGATGCCTGGAACTTATGTCGTTGATCGCCTGGGTATTGTTAGGTTCTCTTATGCCGATCCAGATTATAAAAAGAGGGCAGAACCTTCTGAAGTATTAAAGGTTGTTCAAGGTCTGAAATAACAAGAAGGGCATCTGTAGATGCCCTATTCCCACTCTAGATTACAGCTGACAGTTTCTCTGAGATCTTCGTTTTCAACGAATGTGTAGAAATTAGTCTCTGTACCGTAAGTCCCTTGCATGAAAACAAGTTTTACATCGGTCAACTTCCCGGTCGTTGGAGAGAATCCAAGAAACATCTGGTTTTGAATACCTTGATAACGATTCATGAAAGTTCTTTTTATTTGAAATTTATCTTTCGAATCGATCTTGGTTTTGATGAAAGTTTTTCGCCCAAGCTTCATGACAGAATCAAGCATGAAGGTGAATTCTTTTCCATCTAGTTCAACTGTCATGGTGTCGACATCATTTGAACCACCATACAGGTCCCAGCTTTTAGTAAGAATGACCTGACAATTTTGACCGTTGTGGTATTCCTTGTCGTTGTAGTCGGATTCATCCCAACGCTGAAGTGTTTCTTTCTTGATAAGTTTGAATTCTTTCTTTGAAATGTGTGCCCATGTGTTCGTTGATAGCACCATGAGCAGTGCCAGCATCGCGTTCTTCATCTTTAATACCCTCTCTAAGCATTTAATAGGGTAAAAACCCTAGACTGAAAAGCCCTGTGAAAACATTTCATTGGTTAAGTAGCTGGATTTATGAGCATTCAGGGCCATCCTCTGGTACAATTCTTAGACATCCAATATTCGAAGGGAAGTTATGCTTAAAAAAATAAGTCTGTTTATTGTTTTGATGATTACTGTTTCATGCGCTTCAAAGGTCATTCCCGTCAACTATATGAAGGCCATGAAAAGTTCAGAAGGTGCTCCTATTACCATGATCGGAACACTTCATGCTGATCTTGGAGATCTTACGGAAGAAATGAAAGCCGCTATTGATGCCTCAGATGTTGTGTATATTGAAAGCACTCAGGAAAATACCAAAAAGATGATGCAAACTTTAGTGCGAGATCTTTTCACTGATCGAAAGTTGGTTCATTTTCCTGGGCTCGCACTTTCAAAAAAGGCCAATGCTAAACTTGATGAAGTTTTCAAACATGAAAGAATTCAAAAAATTAAAAATAAGTTCGTTCCCAAGAGTCACAAAGAAATCAGTATCTCAGCTTTGACTTTAATTATTCAAATAGCTCTGGAAGAAGATCCTACTGGAGAGTTTTTACCAACCTCAACCTTGAAAAAGATGGAAAACGTCATGCGTACTCATTATCGAACGATTTTGACCTTGAAAGAATTGGTGGAGTCTCATCCCAATAGCATGGATAGAAGAATTGAGGCCTATGCCAAAGACCAAGGTAAAGAAGTCAAGTCCCTTGATGATGTTTATGATTTGGTCAGACTCTCTAAAAAGATAACCGTTTATGGAATTGAAAATTCCAAAGTTTGGATGGAATTCATGTTCGGAGATCTCGAAGATCAAGTCCAGGATAAAGTCAGAACCTTTGCGAAAGAATTCATTCAAATAAAAGACTTATACCTTTCCAACAAAAAAGAAGAAATAGCCACTCTCGTTGATCAAATGCAAAAACATGAAATAGGAAAGTCCATGTTTGCACATCGAAACTCGAGATGGACTTCAGAAATTGACAGTACTTTTAGTTCAAATCCTAATGCGAAAGTTGTCATTGCGGTAGGTGCGGGTCACCTTGAAGGAAAACGTAATTTACAATTTTTCTTGAAAGAAAGAAATTACAAAGTAGCTACACTCAAGTAGCTACTTCAATTATTTTTCGTCGTTAAAAAAGATTTTTTCACAGTCGAGTTCAATCGCTACGTCATCATTCTTGGTAAGGCAACGAAGAGCACTGGCCTGGGGTGAACTTACTAAAAGAATCGATTTCTTGTTATTTTTGTCAATCAAATCAAGAAACTGACTTCCCCCTGGGAACTGAAGAGGGTAAGTTCCATAGCCTGTCTGATACATACTTCCATCTTCATTGGGCTCTGTAAGTGCTGTCGTGAAAAATGATCGCTCTTCATTCATGAATTCCAGATATTTTTGTAGCGACTGATCTGACAAGGCAATCAAATCGTTCAGTAGTTTAAGTGGTTTGTTGTTTTTTCTTCCTTCAAGTTCAGTCAGTAGAATATATGTGCCATAAGGAAGAACATCCTTTTTAGCAAAATGATCGCGCTCTAAGACCATTCCAAGTTTGGTTCTAAATGGAGTGGTTCCAGATAGTACTGTTGTCATTTCATCGCGCAGATCTTGAATCTTTTGAGTCAGTTTGACCACACGGTCTCTAAAAACTTTTATGTCAGTAGTTTTTTCATCGAGTAGTGCTTTAGAAGTTGTCATTTCAAGATGGTCAAGCTCCATCAAAGAGACAAATAGTCCACGTCCAATTGGCATCTGAGCGATGATTGTATTGTGAGGTTTCGTCACCACTGGAGTAGGAGCAAAGTCTCCTGGAAAATTTCTGGCAAATGGATGCTGGTGAAAAAATCCTGAATAGACCAATGTCAGTTCAGAGTTTTGTTTGGCACATCCCCAAAAATCTGTCGTACTCGGATCATTGTTGTAAAAGATATTGATGTCATCAGAGAGTCTTTGAATCTCTCGACCTTCATAGCCTTGAAGAAAGCCCTGAATATTTTCAGAGCAAAAATGCTTTTTAAGAGGAGTATCTTCAAGAAAACTTTGGGCCAAATTAAGGAGAACAGGTCTTGATGTCGAGGGATGGAGGTGGCTCTCCCCAAGAGAAAGGAAGTTTCCACGGTACCAACGGTGACGCTTGGCCTTCAAAACCAATTGATCGTAGTCCATAGAATGGTGAGAAAGATCCACGGCCTCGAGAAAAGTTTCGGCATTTGCGCTAGATGTTATAAAAATGATCAAAAAAAGTGAAACGAGTGTGTTTCGCATTTTGAACTGCTCCCTTTTGAGTTTGGACCACTATCCTACGAAAGGGGAGATGAAATCGCAAAGAGTTCTTCTTGATGCGCGATGTGTAAAGTCTTTAGAAAGAGAAGATTCTTACCTATAATAGAAAAGATAAGGAGTTGTTATGTCTCAATCAACTGATCCTGTTGGTGAACTTCATTTACGAACGCAGGCCTTTCCTGCTGACGCTAACCCTGCCGGAGATATTTTCGGGGGATGGGTTTTGTCTCAAATGGACATCGCCGGAGCTATTTACGCTAAAAAAAGATGTCATGGTCGAACTGTGACTGTCGCTATTGATAGTATGTCTTTCATTCAACCTGTTTTCGTTGGTGACGTTGTTTGTTGTTATGTCAGCGCTCACAAAGAAGGGAATACATCTCTTGCCGTTAAAGTTGAAGTATGGGCCGTTCGTGAAAATGATACAAAAAGAGTCAAAGTGACTGAAGGTATCTTCAAGTACGTGGCCGTAGATGGAAATAGAAAGCCAAGATCAATTAATTCCAAGGAAGTTCAGGAATGAATGTTATTGATGCACAGAATGTGTCGAAAAATTATGGGAGCTCAAGGGCCTTAAGCTCTTTAACTTTGTCTGTTGCCCCAGCAAGTGTTTACGCACTTCTTGGTCCAAACGGAAGTGGTAAGACAACTTTCGTCAAATCAGTCTTAGGTTTGGTAAGGGCCAACTCGGGAACAATTCTCATTAATGGAATTGATTCTAATGATCCTAAAAGTAGAGAAGGAGTTGCTTATCTACCTGAGAAATTCAACTTCTTTCCTTACTACACAATTGATGGTGTGGTGAAGTTTTACGGAAGCATGAAAGGTCTTTCGGGAAGTGAACTTGATGATCGTTGCCACTTGGCCTTGAAAACTTTAGGGATTGATGATCTCGTTGGAAAAAAAGTTAAAGAATGTTCTAAAGGGCAGCTTCAACGAACTGGGATAGCCAGTATGTTGATGGGAAATAATAATCTTCTTATTCTTGATGAACCTTTTTCTGGTCTTGATCCAATCGCGATCAAGGAACTTAAAGACCTGTTACGAAGCTTAAAAGAACAAGGGAAAACACTATTTATCAATAGCCACATCCTCTCTGAAATGGAAAAGCTTTGTGATCATGCAGCTATCTTGAATAAGGGTGAATGTCTGGCCCAAGGTGAACTTCAAAGCATGTTGAATGGTAAGTCTCTCGAAGACTTCTTTTATGAGAGGGTCAAGCAATGATGGGATTATCAAGCTGCTTTAAGCACATCTATTTCAATACAATTCAAAAAGAGATAAGAAATAAAAGTATCTGGAGTCTTTTGATCATGACCTCTCTTGTGATCATTGTTCTCAATGCACTTTTGAATCTTCTCTTACAATTGGCCGGTGAGTTTCAGATGGCCGGAGCTGGGATGGAGCTCGGTTCACTTCCATTGAACCTCTTCTATACCTTGATCGACTTTTTCTCAACGGTGATCGCCATCCTTATTGGAGTTAATTCGCTATCATCTGATGAGGATAGTGGTGTGAATGTTCAGCTCCTAAGTTTCCCCGTCAAGAGATGGGAATATCTTGTGGCCCGAGTTCTGGGGTCCTGGACGATTGTTGTTTCCTATTATGTTTATTCAATCGTTTTGGCTGCAATCCTCTTTTCAATATCTAGTCGTGATTTCATGATGGGCTTTCAGATTTTCTTCGGACTCATCAATACATCTTTGATTATTTTACCTACGATTGTGATCGCTATACTTTTTTCCTTCTTCCTACCTAAGCTGTTTGCGTTCTTTTTCAGTTTGTTTTTCATGGCGTTTGTTAGTTATTCGAACATGACGTTTTCGCAGATGAAAATGGACGAGTTCATGCAGCAGATATCTTTTATGAAAATCATTGCACTTCCAGTTCATCTTTTGTTGCCAAGGACAGGAGCACTGAGTTCTGCGACCAATAGTGTGCTTTATAATCCTGAGGAGCCAATAAGTTATATGTACTGGGGAACTCTTGGGCATTATCTCTTATCGCTTGCGCTCCTGATTTTTGTCGTTTCATGGTTTTTAAAGAGAAGGGACGTTTAATTGAAAGACACCAATTTCAGTTCAGAGGAATTTATCCAAAAACTGAAATCTGGTGATCCGGAATCTGTTCGTGCGGTAGTTGAAAAATACAACCTCACACTTTTCAACGCCGCTTTAGGACAAGGTGTCTCAGCAGAATTTGCTGAAGAGGTGGTCCATCATACCTGGACAGCTTTTTTTGAAAGCCTTTCGCGCTTTGAAGGGCGTTCTCATATCAGGACTTTCATCTTTGGAATTCTTTATAATAAATGTAAAGAATTTTGGCGGGAGAAGAAAAAGCATATTGATAATGAAGAATATGACCCCGTTGTTGATTCCTCTTATCAGGACGGTGGCTGGTCTTACTATCCGGTTGAAGTGGATAAGTTTGTTGAGGCCACTCAAACTTTTGAAAAAATAGAAGAATGTATGGAAGGGCTTCCTCCTAATCAGAGAATGGCCTTCTATCTAAAGGAAGTTGAGGAAGAGGAATCATCTCAAATATGTAACGTTCTGGGAGTATCAGACACAAATTTACGAGTCCTGATCTATCGGGCAAAAAACAGGCTTCGAAAGTGTCTAGAAGGTTATTTTCCTGGGGAGGAAAATTGAGAAAGCTTTTTTCAAAGTTCATGCACCTTTTGGGTGATGTTTTCATCCCTTCATCTTTTAAAAGAGGAATGAAGTCCTGTGAGCAGATCGGCATTGAGTTGGCCAACAATGAAACGCCCAAGAGCTTAAGGGAAAGGATGGATCGCTGGATTCATATGATCATTTGTTATCCATGTTGGACATACGCAAAACAACTAGAGCTTATTAACAAAAAAATTAAATCTGAATCACATAATCATCATGAATGTGATCACCTCTGTGACAAAGTTGCCAAAGAGGTGATTGATCAATATTCAAAAAAGAATGGGGAAAATTCTTAAGATCTAAATGGTCTTCTAACTGTCCAATACCAGTTATCTCCATTGGCCTTGACTTGGCCTTTTGTATCTATTGGAAGATAAAATCTATGTCTCCAAAGTCTCCAGTTCCTGGCAATCTTGTTTCTATCGCTGGCGTTACCTTCATCTAATCCCGCAGGGGCTTCTCTTAAAGATTTCCCATCGACAGTTACCGCTAACTCTAATCTTTTATGGTTGGCACGAAAGCCTCTGCCCCATGCCGAATCGGAAGGAAGCATGTAATTCGCATGGTAATGATAGACGTGATTAATCTGTGGATCAGGCTGAAATTTGGAATGATTAAACTTCATATAGGCCTTGATCATATTGTTGAAATTTGCACCATACCCTGGTTGAATGGTTCTCTTCCATCCTGGCTCGTTGGCGTTGTACATTGAAAATTGCCAAGGATCCAAAGCGATATCAAGCGCATTCATGTTTTGTCCTTGGCCTCGACGAGCTCTATCCTTATTGGCGTTACGGACTCTATTGTTGATCACTTTCATAACCATCAAAGGTTCTTCCAAGTGATTCACTTCTGGGTTGCTTTTGTCTTGAACTAAAATCGCCGATTCACCATACGCCGTGAAGATCATGGCAGCGAAGTGCTGCTCTTCAGGTCTGAGGTATTTGTAGAGGTTTCTGAAAATTCGACCTCTATCAGATATCGTTCCATTTCTAGTGACAGAGTTTTGAATACTACGGATACATTTCTTCAAGCTTTGATATTGATCTGCATTACTTGGATCAAGTGTTTTTCTATCTCCTAGAACGCTACATCCTGGTTTCCATTGTTTGTTATTAGTAACAATAGGTTCAGGGTCCTCAAAGAGGTCTTCTGCAACGACAACTTCAAAACGAGGTTCATTTTCCACTTCATCAGGATTAGAGTCTGGGATATCTTGCTGGTCAGCAATTTGATCTTCATTTTGGTCATTACATTCTCCTGTTGGAGAATTGGTCGCATCTTGAATAGTTCTTTGTAACATCAAGGCATTGTAAGCAGCTTGCATGTTCAATGCTTTTTTCAACCATTTCTTATCGACTAGATATTCTTTGCCAGAATCAATGCCATTTCTTTCAATTCGAATGCGATAGGCCCACTTATTTTTTCCGACTACTCGAACTTTTACATCTCCTCTTGGAGATATTTTTCCACGGGCGCCTGTTCTGGCGTTGATGACGTCAAATGATTTGATAACTTCAATGCGTAGCTCTGAAACTTCGTCTGTTCGATCGAGGTTTACATGTCCGTAGACAAGATTACTGAATATCAAAAGGATACAAGTAACAGATTTCAACATTTAACTCTCACTTCAACACTAACAACTTCAACTAGCGCTTTTTCACTCAATTAGGCTTACTGAAAGTATAGAGATATGGGGATCTGTGTCAATTTTCGAGGTAGTCAAACTTAACTCGTTGAATTAACGTAAATCGGCCTGCCAACAGAATCTGGCACTTTTTACGGAGGTTCCGAAATGACGACGTCTTATCAAAAACTAGAAGAAATCAATAAACGCATTCATAACTTTTCACACTTAGGTTCAATTTTGAGTTGGGATGAAGCCGTTAATATGCCCGCCGGTTCAGGTGATGCCAGAGCGGAATCCATTAGTGAGTTGTATGCCTATATTTCTGAAGTCAAACAGAACCCTGAAATTAAAGAATTGATTGAAAAGGCCAAAAGTGAAGATCTTAATGAACTTCAAAAGGCGAATCTTGATTTGATGGATGCTGGCTGGAAAAAATCAAATGTCCTTTCTTCTGATTTTGTCAGAAAGAGTTCTTTGACCAAAATGAAATGTGAGCAGGCCTGGAGAAAACTCAGAGGTGAAAATAATTGGAATGAATTTAAACCTTATATGGAAGAAGTCGTTGCATTGATCAGAGAAGAGGCAGATCTTCGAAGTGCTGATACTGGTCTTGGACTTTACGATTCTCTTTTGGATCTTTATGAGCCAGGACTGAGAAGTAGCGAAGTTGATGAAATTTTTAATCAACTTGTGGCCGAACTTCCAACGCTTAGAGATGAAATAATTGAACATCAGCAAAGCAAACCATTTATAAAACCAGAAGGCCCTTTTGCCACCGAAAATCAAAAAGCACTTGGTGTTGAAATCATGAATGCCATGGGATTTGATTTTAACAGAGGAAGACTAGATGTGTCCCACCATCCTTTTTGTGGAGGGGTTCCAGAAGATGTTAGATTGACGACAAGATATTCAGAAGAAGATTTCACTGAATCTTTGATGGGAATTGTTCA
>SBGE01000204.1 GCA_006226755.1 Deltaproteobacteria bacterium
TTGAAAGTGACTGAAGAATGTTCATGAAAGAAGTCTACCTCAAAGTAGATTCTTGTAATAGTTTTGAATTTCTGGTCGCTTCAATTGAGAAGCATGACCAGATAACACAGGCATAGTTACATTTGTGGTAGACGTTCCTTCGACACCTGAAGGTTTCGAACGATAACCTGGATATCCCAATGTTGGACTGACATACATCGGTTCAGCAGCATTAAAACGACCAAAGTTCATATGCTTTTTCACATTCGCTGGCGTGATAAAATTGTCATTCATTTTGGTGCGAGGACCAGTTCCATCTTTTCTTTCACTTCCTCTTAGATCAAAGGTCACCAAATCTTCGACTTCGATACCATTAGGTCCAAACTCAGTTCTCTTTGAAAGATTTCTTGAAAGTACTACTGCTTCCCCTGCTCCGAAACTCAGACCCATGACTTTAAGTTTGAAATCTGGACCAATCACTTTACGATACACAGCTGCACAGTCTTCAATTTTCTTGGCTCCACCACGTTCAGACATCAAAAGAAAATCAGCTTTTTTATAATCTTCTTTTAAGTTTGGAGCTATAAGATTTTTTCCAACAAATGATCCTGCTCCTCCAGGAGGTTTCTCCTCTTTTCCTTCCCAAAGACCGTCATAATATTTGTAGAACTTATCAACAAAGAATTCATTGTAGGTGGCCAATCCTTCAAAAGAGACAACCAGTTGATTGATCCCTCTAGACTTAGCCAACTTTGCTCGCTGTTCACAGATAGCTTGGTTTTTTTCAATAGAATGCTTCATCCTCGGTCTATCTTTAACTATAGGAACATTAAAATTTGGAGGTTGAGTGGAAGAAGGAAGCCTGCAGTTTTCTCTCGGTGGACTGACTTGATTGTTTATAGCATCAGTTAATTCACCTCTTCTAAGATGATCTTGTCCCTCGACATTGAACTCATTCAAGTTCTTATCCTCACAAGAAGCGAAGAAAAAAAGTAACACAAATAGAAAAGGGAAAAAGATCAATTTCACTAGAAACTTATCGGATTCCCGACTATTTTTCTTTAGTTAAATTGATCTTTGATTTCAGCTAGATAGCTTCTCGGTTTATTCAAACCAAAAAAATCAGAGGTTCAAAGTTATGGTTTTTTGATGACAAGTTTTGAGCTCCGAATACCACTCAACATCACAAGATTGTTTGCAGGCTATTTTATCTCGCAATGACTGACCATCCCCACAAGTTTCCACACATAAAGTGAGATTTTCTTGAGTAGAATCCAAACAGGGATCGAACTCGGACTGAGCTTGGGAAGCTCCAACGGCTTTAGTAATTAGAATTAAAAATACGGCTAGAATTAAGTGTCTCATCATTCCTCCACGACTCCTTCGTGAACACATGACTTTCTTATTGCCATCTCCATGCCAATTATTTGCTTTGATTTCAGTGTCTTAATGAAACTTTCAGTGGCGGGCCGCACCTTGCCCCGAGTCAATCTGGTGTCTATCTGTTCTCTTTAAACCAACATTTAGGTCTTAGCTCAATGGTCTGCCCAATTTCATTTAGACATGTTCCATCTTCCAAGATTTCGAAACAAGACAAACCCTGAACCATTGTTTGAACTCGACACTGCATAGTTGGGTACTCTCCAGCATAGTTAAGAGTTCTATCAGATTGAAATCTAGAAACATCAAATAAGCTTGTATATGTGTCGTGGTAATTATATCCAGCGAGTATTTCCACAAATGAATCTGCAGCACTTCTGATCGCATTTATGGTTGTCAGACAATCACTACGTTTACCTTCACAAAAAGAGAGAAGTATTGGATCGTCAGTAGTCTCCGTAAGAAAACTTTCAACCAAGGGTGCACAAATAGTACTGGCAAAAAAATCTGCCTGCCCTTCAACTGACATTTTTTCAAATTTGTTTCTGGCAGTGAAAATCGATCCTGTTGGCATCACTTCTACATAAGGTGCTCCACCAAGAAAATGGCCGTACTCATGACAAGCTATCATTGCGACTGCATAAAGATCTACGTTTTCAACATAAAAGAGCTCATCACTAAAAGTAATCAATCCAATTTTTTTTTGCTTTTCCCATTTAGAAAAAGCTCCAGGATTATTCATGGATTTGAATTCAATCTTGATTTCGAGATCCTGATTATCGACCAATGGTTTCATGACAGAAGAAATTTTTGAAATGAGATCAACGGCTTGTTGCTTTTCAACAGCAGCAAAAACTTGATGCCCCTGAATAAGGATGAAAAGAAATATCAGTTTTTTTAACATGGCGGGACCATACCAGCTTGGTGTTCTGAGTGGTCCCTTTTGTAAACATTATAGAGACGTGCTCAATTAGAGAGCGGGAGCTGGGAGCTCTTTTTTGTCTTTGTGAAGCAGTTTAAAGAGATAGGCTCCTCCAGTCACAAACATCAAGAGCCCATAGACGACTCCAGGAAGCATCAACTGCTCATTTTTAAGAAGAGTGACGGCAATAAAAATCGCCAAAGTACCATTTTGAAGACCACACTCAAAAGTAATGGCCCGCGATTGCTCTTTGGAAAGAGAGAGTAGTCTGGATACTCCATAGGCGATAACCATAGTCAAAATATTCAAAGTTAGAGACGATGGTCCTAAAGTTGAAAATGATTCCATTAAGAGCTTGAAGTCTTTGGCCACTGCTGCCAATACAATAGCAATAAAAAAGAAAGTCGCGAGCTTCCTACTCATAGGCTCTATCTTGTCTGCCAGAGATTCATTTTTTGCCTTAATCAACATCCCAATAATGACTGGAACAGATGTAATGACAAATATACCAACGACGGTCTTCAAGACGTTGAGATGAACATCTGACTCGGCTCCAAGAAAAGTTGAAAGGCCAAGGTTAACGATTAAAGGAAGTGTGATCACAGTTAAAAAACTAATGACGGCAGTTAGTGATATGGAAAGAGCGGTATCTCCTCTCCCTAGATGAGTCATAAGATTTGAAGTCACTCCTCCCGGACAAGCAGCAATGATAATAAGGCCAGCAGCATAAACAGGCTCAAGTCCAAACTGGGCCACCCAAATTTTTGCCACCAAAAAACCCAACAATGGCAGAGAGACGACTTGAAGAAGTAAGCCAATCACAAAGGCCTTGGGATATTTTGCAACTCTCTTAAAATCGTCCACGACTAGGGAGAGCCCCATTGAAAACATAATGAAAGCGAGAATCAAGGGAAGAAGGACTTGAGTTAAGACGTTCACAGTTCATCCTTTAAATAATGTTTATTCAAAAAGGCTATCTGCTTTAATAAGCCTTGTAAAATCGATTAGTTAGACCATAAAGTCAAAAGGCTAACTGACCGAAAAGAGGAGTATGATTGAAAGAATTTTCGGCTTACTTTTGTTATTTACTCTGGTTTCATGCTCATCTGCAGTTACTCATAAGTCTTCAAACGGCTTAGAAGAAACCATATCGAAGGCCCAGAACCCATGGCAAGTTCTTGGGATTACTGCTGGCTGGAATAAAGAGAAGATCAAAGATCGTGTGAAAACACTCCTCGAAGCGATTCCTGAAACAGATCATCACCTTAAAAGAAAAGTCATTGATAGCTATGCTCTTTTAAACAATCTTGAAAAACTTGAAGGTCTACAAATCAATACCAACGATAATATTTGGAAATTTACAAATGAATCTGGTTATTGGGAACTCTCATACGATGTTGTAAGCCCTACTCGATTTGGAAACAGACTTGATATTTATCAAGCAGGACGTTGGCGTCTACACTTCACACCATTTGCAAACGACAAGGTTCACCAAAAAGAGTTGGAACATATTAGAAGAGAAATTTCATTCTTAAGACTTCAACATAGAAAACCTGGATATGAGGAAGAACTTAGAGCACTAAAAGAAAAAGAATGGAAACTTCTAAACGCTACTCCTGAATCTAACAAAGTAAGTTCCAATAAATGGAAACCTCGTTTTGAAGTTGAGATGGGAATCTCTCACTCAAGAAGAGAGCCGGCCGACAATTCTACTAAGAAATTTGTTACTGAAGATCTTCATCAAAGACTTGATCTGGAATACCCTGAAGAAAATACAATCCATCAAACCCTTGAAAAAAGACAAATCAAGTACTCTCTCTAGCCCCATTCAGAGCTTTTTTTAACGTTTTTCCAGTTTTGACAATAAGTTGACATTCAGACGACACACTTCACATTGAGCCCTGTTAAATTGATTCTCGTAGAAAGGAGTCGGAGATGGAAAAGCTGTTTGATGTGTATAAAAAAAATAAATTTTTCCTTCTATTCCTCTTTGTGTTTGTCAGCATCCGATGGAGTTTCGCCGACCACTATCGGGTACCAACAGGGTCAATGCTCCCCACGATCCATGTTGGTGATCATGTCTTTGTCAACAAAGCGGCTTACGATCTCCGACTCCCTTTCACTGATCTGATTGTAAGAAAAACAGGAGAACCGGAAAGAGGAGACATTATTGTCTTTGATTTTCCAAAAGATCCTTCAACAAAATATGTGAAAAGATTGGTAGGTTTGCCAGGAGACGTTATTGAAATCAATAAAGGAGTTGTCAAAGTAAACGGTGAACCTACTATAACCCTTAATGAAAAATGGCTTCTCGAAGCCCTTAAAACTCGCTCACTCCCCTTCGAACACTATGAATTCCTAGGCGGACGAAAATACCAAATCGTCCGCCATCCCTCTC
>SBGE01000053.1 GCA_006226755.1 Deltaproteobacteria bacterium
GAATAATTTTTTAGAAGAAAAGGGTTATCAATCTTCATTTGAAGAATTCGAGAGACTCTATTCTCTAATGAGTATTCAGCGAGTGTATAAGGCAATTGGAAGTTTTGCTTTCATTCATACAACTCGCGGAGACATTCGGTATTTGAAATACATTGGCTATTGTTTTGAAAAACTCAGATCAATCATGTCCTCTCTTCCAGAGTTAGAAGATCTCAAAAATACATTGTGTAAGATTTATTATGAGTATTGAACAAGCATTTATACTCTCTGCTGGGCGAGGCACTCGAATGGGAGAACTTGGAAAACTCTGGCCGAAGCCTTTGTGGAATATATTTGAAACTAATCTCCTGGGGCTTCAAATTGAGTATGTAAAGTCATTGGGAATACAAAGTATTTGTGTTAACACCCATCATCAACATGAACACGTTAGTAACTACATTCAAAGTAAACATCCAAATATAAAACTTAGCCACGAAGAACAACTTTTGGGCTCTGGTGGAGGAGTTCATAAACTTTTAAACGATCAAATGGTAGAACGCGATAAACCTCTAGGTGTGTTTAATTCTGATTCGTACTTATTTGAATCAATAGAAAGTTGGAATGAGCTACTTTCTGAGGGGTTAAGAAAAAAATCCTCAGCTTCTCTTTTTATGTCCTCAATCACACATGATGATTCATATAATGCTGTTCTCTATGATGAGAGTGGAAAAATGCAATCAATTGAGGCAGAGAAGAAGAGTTTAAAAAATCCTCATACCTATAGCGGCTTTGGTATTGTTTTTCCGTACTTGTTGGAAAAATGCGAAGGAGTAAGTTCTTTCTTTTCAACTGTTGCAGATTATAAAAATAAGAATGTGTATTGCAGGGAAAGTCGTGAAGAACTGATTGATTTTGGAACAGTAGAAATCTATAGAAATCTGATCGCAGAAATTTCCCAAAAAGATAATAAGTTCTACAGGAAACTGAAAGAGTTCGGTGGAGTACAAGAAGCAAAGATAATCAAAAATGGATATGGCGATAGGGAAGGAGTTTTTAACTTTGCTCAAAATAAAACGATGCCGGAAAATATTCAAATATCTATAGGCAAGGGAAATCGGTTTGTTCAAGAAAGTGATGGTATTGGACTGTTTTTGGACTAACTAAATTGGTCTTCTTGAGCAATCTTTATACAGTCTACCGGACAAGCTTCCACACATAAGTTGCATAAAGTACAGGCCCAAGGTTCAATGACATACTGATTTTGGAATTTGAGCACAGCGTTTTCAGGACAAATGAGTCTACAATTGTCACATTCAATACATAATGTACCTATTTCTAATTTGGGTATCATAAGATAAATTATAACGTGAAATACGTTAATTTCGAGCAGGAATAAAGATTCTTATGGCAGTAAAGATTATTAAAAAGAGTAGTGAATCATTGAACACTGTTTTGTTCATGCTGCTTTCCTTGCCATTTATACATATTATCAAATCTCTCCATATGGGAGAGAGTGCGCTTCGCTTTGAAGCTCTAAAGAACTTGGCGCTTGAAACACCGGCAGTTGGTGTTGGTGTGATTCTAGTCACCACACTTATTTATAGAGGGAAGAAGCTATCAGCCGTTCTGTCACCAGTGTTGATCATTTTCTTCTTTTCATGGGCCATTTCTTACTTTTTTAATGATTGGAACAAACACATTCTCTTTCTCTCCTTTATATATCTGATAGTGGGCTTCTATATCAGTTTGCTATGGAAATCAGAACTTGATCGTCCTATCTACAAGCCAGGCTTTCATGAGAGAGTTATCGGTGATAAATCTGAATATCAATTAAAGGGACATCTCGTTGATAAGAATGACAAAAAAACTCATTTTTATTTAACCAACTGGGGTGAGGAAAGCTGTTTTCTGGTTCCAGAATCAGATGAAAAGTTGAGAGGTAAGGTCAGACTCTTCCTTCACTTTGGAAAAAAAGAATTTGCTGCTGAAGGTACGATCGTTTCTACCAATAACCTGGGATACGGAATCTCTATAAAAGATGATGATAAAGAAGGTCAAAGACTTGGTTGGGATGATTACTATGCTATCATATCAGACAGAGGTTATTTTTCGAGGTTTGTCTGATGAAAGTATGTTTCTTCATAGGTCTAAGTTTTTTATTCATTTTTACTTCTTGTACCAAGAAGACAAACTCTGAAGATGTTCTTAAGGGGTATGTGAAATACCGATTTTCTCCAACTCAAAGTAAAGATGTTCTACTTGATAAAACGACTGGCTCTTTGAATGAGAGAATTACTGCAATGACAGAGGAAGAATTCAAAGAATTCGTCTCGATGGAAAAGTTTAAAATGAGGAAATTTGTTATAAACCTCAAGCGCTGTTCAGATGACCAATGTTTCATTACTTATACCCTTTCTTATGATCAATATCAGGACGGCCAAAGAACTTATGAGACAGAGGTCAAAAAGATCGCAGAAATTCGCAAAGTAGAAGAAACTTGGAAAATCGCTGATGTAAGTAATGTTAAAACCTATATAGACTCGAAAGAAGAGCTAAAACTAGACAAATAACCCATTATTTCGGTCGGTTATTTAATTCTTAAACATTTTCCTAAAAAAGCCGAAAAGTCAGGTATGAAGCACCTGCAAGCCGATGATCAATTGATCAATAAATTAATGGATGAAACCTTTGGGGAGTCTGGCTCAAAAGATGTCTCCAATGAATCAGGTGATCTTCTCTCCTATTTCAACACCAAAAACCATAAAGCGCTTATTAATAGATCTAGTCAAATTGAAGATTCATTCAAGCGCAGAAGAGTGGTTTATACGAAAGCAGAGATTCGAACCAGCGGCAGTATTCTGAGATTTGAAGTTAATGGTGAGAAGCTTGATTTTCCTAAAAATTGGTCTCTATTAGAGTCGTTGACTATGGGATCAGGGAATAGGCTTTACCGTTCAGGTGTACAAGTAAATGAAGATAACCAACTATTCGAAGTACTTTCAAATTTTATAGGTGGACCTAAAGAGATGGCCTTTTTGAAATATCAGGGCGAGATATATCTTGTTCACACTAAGCAGGGAGCAGATGAGTCGCTGGAATGGTTGGATAATTATATTTTAGAAGAGAATGTTTCTAGAAAAGCAGCATAAAAAAAGCCCTCCGGTTGGAGGGCTTTTTTATTAGATTGACATGTAAAAGTCTTTCATTTTCTTAGCATCGACCTCAAGGTTAGGACTGTTACAAATCACATATCCTCTACAATCGAATTTCTTAAGTGACTTCAGTAGGTCTTTCCAGTTGAAGTCAGAGTCATCTAGGTTCAGATGTTTAAGATCACCCTTGGAATTTGAGCTAATTCCACTCATGTGGATGTGCATGTTTTGAAGAGCATCTTTTTCAAGCTCATCTTTCAATGTACCAAGAACTTCGTCGAATTCTTTTTCAGAGTTGAATTTTCCTGTTCTGGCATAAAGATGACTGAAGTCCATACAAGGTCTACAGCTGTTAACATTTTTAGTAAGAGTGATAAGTTCTTCCAAGCTACCAAATTGGCTTGTTTTACCAGTAAGTTCTGGTCTTAGCTCAATTTCGATATCAAGTCTGTTGAGTCTTTCTTCAATCACATTCATACTTTTTTCGACTAGGTCGAAAACGTCAAAAGGTGAATCTTTCATATAGAAAGCTGCGTGGAAGGTCATCGATTCAGCACCACAAAGATCCGAGATCTTCGCAGTTTGAATGATTCTTTCAACAGAACTATCAATCTTATCTTGTTCACGTGCATTAAGATTGATGTAGTAAGGGCCATGGGAAGTTAGAGGAATACCCAACTCATAAGAGACCTTACGAAGTCCGGAAGAAACTTCTTCCTTCATTCTAACTCCATGAGCAAATTCGAGTTGCATACAGTCCAACCCTAGCTCGTGGATTCTTTTCACACCCTCAATAGGGTTGTTTTTCTTGGCCGTGCTGTTAGGAACCCCAGCAGTGCCGAAGAGTAATCGATCAAAATTCATAAAACTTTCCCCGCTCTCTAAATATTTCGCCTATACCTGTTACTTCGCTAGATCTCAACTGAGATCTCATATCATAAAAACCGATTTGGTAATATCTGCCCCGCGCAAAACCCTTTAATATCATGGGGTTATGCGTTCCCTTCTCGTGTTCGTATGTGGTGTTTGTTCGCTTTTTTGGACTGGCCGAGTTATAGCCCTATCCCGGGTTCTTGTCTATAATTTAGGGAGGTTAATGAAAAAGCTACACTGACAAAGTGCGTCTAAAGGAAAAGTTTTGATACAGGCCCTGGGTGTAATCATCGCATATATATGTTTTTATTTCGTTCCATTTGGGGTTTTGGGTTATCTCATTTATGGATTGAGTGGAGTCTATGTTTCATTATTCATATCTTTTTTTATAACAGTATTTTGTCTACTCTTTGGCGACAGTTGGCTTTTGGCGCTTTCAAATTCCATTCCTTTGAAAAAGACCAGCAATCTTTGGGAAAGATCTCTTAATCTTGTTAGTGTTAAAGATTTAAAAGGACTTACCCTCTATGAGTGTAGAAAATATCCAAATATCGTCTGTGTTTTAACATCAATTCTTGGGAAAAACTCTCTCATCTTTGGAAGTGAGTTCCTCCAAAAATTTAGTGACCGCGAGAAAGATCTCATTCTTGAGCTTTCAACAAATTACATGAAAACGAAACCTACATTTTTTAGGACACAGTTTTCATTGGCCTTGGCTTTAATTATCAATATGACATCATTTAATTCGGAATATGCCTTTTATAGAAGAATGCCGAGGATTATTAGAAGATTGCTATCCCCATTTGTAAGGCTTATTAATAGTGTAGTTATCTTTTTAAAGTTCCTTTTTTTCCCGATATCTGAAATCAAGAAGTCTTTTGTCAGATATGATAAAGCTTATGAAGATATTGAAGTTGACCCTTCAAGCAAAGCAGACTTAATAGCCGTTGTTCAGAAACTGAAAATGGTGAGTTCCAAAAGTAGATTTGTAAATGAACTCGTTTGGTTTGCTTTAAATGATCTTGCAATTGTTCCAATGGGTAATGATTCTTCATTCTTGTTTAATCACTATAGAACTGAGCTCGAAACTAGATGAGCGATGAAATAGAAGAAAACAACCCAACAGCGATCAAGAAAAAGGGCTCTGACTTTTCAAAGTATTATCCGCTCTTTTTCACAATCATTTTTGTCGTTATTCTTTTTCAGTATTCATTCTCAACTTTAGAAGCAATTTTTTATGATTTGAGAATCAAGTACGATATTGGAATCGGATTTAAAGATAATATGGTCCTTGTCAGTCTGGATGATGAATCTGATGAGTTCCTTGGTGAAAGCTACCCCTATACATTTGCAGGCCACACAAGATTCATTCAAAAGGTGATTCAAGATAAGCCAAGAATGATTCTATATCTCGTAGAATTATTGGAACCTGAGAGTGATGTTGAAAGTATTCAAATGAAGCTCTTCAAAGAAGAGGTTCTTAGCTTCAAAGCATCTGGGGGAGATTTTCGATTTGGTACTGATGTAGACGATTGGGGAGAGCAGTTACCGCCTCGAGAACTTCAAGAGCTTGGGTATAGTACTGGTCTAATTAACGTCGACAATGCTGCATTTGCAAAAGATGACGTGACCAGAAGAGCAGTGTTGAATATTTCAGGTGATGACACTCTTCATCTCTGGGCCGCTAATCGTTATCGCGAAATGATCGGTGAAAAACCATTGAGAGTTAATGACATATTGGGTTCTTATTATTTAAGAGAAGCTGATGCAACATTTACTCTATATCGTTATTACACAACGCCAATTGCAGGCAAGGGGTTGGTGAAGACCATTCCTTTTCACCGAGCTCAAGTAGGAAACTTTCCCAAAGGATTCTTTACAGACAAAATTGTTGTTGTAGGCTCTAACTATATTTCTAATGCTAGTGATTTTGTGCTCACACCTTTTAATCGTGAGAAATACAACGCAAGTAAGCTCTCGGTACATGCACAAATAATCCAATCTTTGATTCAAAATAAGACGATCTATCAGATTCCGAAGGAGGTCTCGTATAGCTTGTGTGTATTGATTGCCATTTTTCTTTCAGTTGTAATCAATAGAGTTCGTCCAACAATGGGATTGATGATAACAGTTGGCTTGATATTGAGTACGATCTTTCTCTCTTACTTATTGTTTGTGACAGTCGGGATGTGGGTCTATATCACGCATATCATCCTTACCATCTTTGTTGTTTATTATATCTGGGTCCCTTTTCGAGCTATTGGAGAATATCAAAGAAGATATGCAATTCAAGAAGAGGCTAAACTTATCAAGAAAGTTGAAAACCTAAAGCAGAACTTTATTTCACTTATGAGTCATGACTTGAAGACACCTGTGGCAAAAATCGCAGGAATGGCAGATGTTATGGTTCAAAAATATAAAGGCAATGACAATCTCACAAAAGATTTAACATCTATTATCGATAGTACAAAAGAACTCAACAAATTCATTACTTCGATTCTGGATCTTACAAAGATTGAGTCACGAAACCTAACTTTGAATAAGCAGAGCAAGGATATCAACAAAATCATTGAAGATGTGATTGATGGACTCCGATTTGAAGCAGCTGAAAAAGAGGTCCGATTCGAGAAAAATCTGGCACCACTTTATCCGATCCAAGTGGATGTCAATTTGATGGTTCGAGTCATTTCGAATTTGATTGAAAATGCGATAAAATACTCAGGTGAACAGTCCACAATCACAGTTAATACGTGGGATGATGAAAAGTGGGTTTACGTAGAAATCAAGGACAATGGGGTGGGAATAGCCCCAGAAGATCTTGAAAATATTTTTGAGAAGTTCTACCGGGTTAAAAATGATGCCAGTCACAAAATAAAAGGGACAGGTCTTGGTCTTTATCTGGTAAAATATTTTGTCGAATTGAACGGTGGACAAATCACCGCCGCTTCGACAGTGGGAGAGGGCACAACCTTCACCATCAAAATGAAGAACGAATGATAAAAGTTCAAAAAGGAGAGAGTTATGCATAGAGTACTGGTTGTTGATGATGACAAGGTATTGCAGGACTCAGTCAGGCAAGCACTAGAATACCATCACTTTTTTGTCGATGTTGCGGACAATGGTAGACTTGCTCTCGATAAAGTTATTCAGAATAAATATGATCTCGTTGTGATGGATGTAAACATGCCAGAAATGGATGGTATCCAAGCACTCACCGAAATCAAAAAATATGACCCTTCAATAATAGTTCTGATTTTGACGGCATACTCAAATGTGGGTGATGCGGTTAAGGTTGTAAAAGAGGGTGCTTATAACTATTTAGAGAAACCAATCACCAGTGAAAACCTTGTAGCACTAATCAAAAGAGCACTTAAGGCACGTTCACTAGTTGAAACATCAATCTTCTCTGCACCAACTCTAAGCTTGGGGAAAGGTGAAGATAAGTTTGTTGGTGAATCTGATGTTATGAAAAAGGTTTTCAATGTCATCGGAAAGCTTGCACAGGTTCAAACACCAGTTCTTATTCGTGGAGAATCAGGTACAGGTAAGGAGTTGGTTGCGAAAGCCATTCATTTCAATGGTCCAAGAAAAGATGAAAAGTTTGTTACTATTAACCTCGCTGCAATTCCAGACAACCTTATTGAGTCTGAACTTTTTGGACATGAGAAGGGGGCGTTTACTGGAGCAACAGAAAGGAAGATTGGTAAATTTCAATATGCTGATGGGGGAACGATCTTTTTGGATGAAATTGGAGATGTTTCACCAACCATGCAGGTCAAACTTCTAAGAGTACTTCAGGAAAAAACATTTACTCCTGTCGGTTCAAACAGAGACATCAAGTGTGACGTGAGAGTTATTGCGGCTTCACATAAGCCATTCGAAGAGATGATAAAAGAAGGAACATTTAGAGAAGACCTTTTTTATCGTTTGAATGTTCTTCCGGTTTATCTACCTCCTTTGAGGGAGAGAACAAGTGATATTCCACATCTTGTTGGTTATTACATCAGGTACTTTAACGGAATTCATAATCTCGAAATTAAAGATTGTACTCCCGATGCTACTGAAGCTTTGAAGGCTTATTCATGGCCAGGGAACATCAGAGAACTTAGAAATGTTATTGAGCACGCTTTTATTATTGAGAGTAGCGACTATATCAATTTGAGTTCTCTTCCTGATACAGTTAGGAAAGCAAGCAATGCCAAAGGTATTAACATTACACCAGAGCAAGAAGAAGGTGGTGTAATCGATTTCACAGGAATTCAAAACTCTGTTTTGGACAAAGAACCAGGGCAGGCATCTGGCGATTATAATTTTCAATTTGCCACTCAGAATGATGAGAATGAATTAAAGATGGACTTTCAAGAAGCGAAAGATCTTTTCGAAAAAGAATTCATTATACAGGCCTTGAAAATCAATAAAGGTAAGATTAATCAAACTGCTTTGAAGGCCAATATTCCAAAGAAGACACTTCTTAGGAAGATTGAAAAGTACGGTATTAATCCAAAAGAATACTACTAGGAATTTCGATGGATCGAATCTGGAAAATGTCCCTCATGATTGTAGGGATTATCATACTTGATCAAGTGACAAAGGGTGCTGTTCAGCAGAACATTCCTTTGGGGGGACAGATTCCTGTAATTCCAGGGCTCTTTAATTTTTCTCACGTACATAATCCAGGCGCAGCTTTTGGTATGGGGGCCTACGGACATGACACCATGAGGTTGGTTATGTTCAAGATCGTTCCCGTGTTTGCTTGCTTCTGGCTGATCTATTTAATCTGGAAAGAGCGCCACAAGAGTTTGCTTTTGTGTACGGCTTACAGCTTGGTCTTTGCCGGTGCGGTTGGAAATTTGATTGATAGAATTTCGTTGGATTATGTTGTGGATTTTCTCGACTTCTATATCGGAGATAAGCACTTTCCATCTTTCAATATAGCAGACAGTTCCATTTCTATTGCCGCAGGTCTACTTATATTGGACTTTATTTTAAGTTTCAAAAAAGCAGGTTATCCTCATGAAGATGAGGGGCAGGGTGCAGATCAAAAAACAGAAAATCAATCTTGAGATTAGGCCTCTTGGCTTTCCTCAGCTGGTGCAGTTTCAGTTTCCTCTTCAGCCTTTGCTGTTGGAGGAGGTGTTACACCGTGAGCATCGTTCAGAGAATTTAATTGTTTCTCTGAAATATAGAGTTCGCTGTTAAGGGTTTCCGTTGCCCAGGCATCAAAAGCATCTTCACTCTGATACATGGTGATGGTTTCCCATGGGCAGTCTTGTGAACAGTTTTGACAACCAATACATCTGGCTAAATCAATTTCAACGGTTTGTCTGAATGTTGGATTATTCGCATCTGGACCAGGAACTAATTCAATAGAATCAACGGGACAACCAGCAATACAAACTTCACAGCCTGTACACCCAGATTGGTGAACAACGGCCAAAAGCTTTGGTGGCTTTTTCCCTTTCCTGACAGGTTTCAACCTGGCCGGATGATAAGGGTTTTCAACAATAATGTCGTCGTGATCGTCCATATAAATTCCTGAATTCTAGACATATCTTAACGCAATTCCACCCCTGATTAAAGGGATTTTGCTTCGTCAGATTTATAAGCTATATTGCCGAAGGTGTAAAACCCTAAGATACGAATAATACAGGGAGTTATGTCGCGTTTTGTCGACATGTGTTATTGAGGTAATTATGAGCAAATTGAGATTCGTAACAGCAGCTAGCTTGTTTGATGGACACGATGTTTCAATAAACATCATGAGAAGACTTTTACAGGCCAATGGAGTTGAGGTAATCCACCTCGGGCACAACAGATCGGCAAAAGAAGTAGTCGACGCTTGCTTGCAAGAAGATGCTCACGCCGTGGCCCTAAGTTCGTATCAAGGTGGGCACAATGAATACTTTGCTTATATCAGAGAACTTCTAGATCAAGCCGGTGCATCAAATGTAAAAATATTTGGTGGCGGAGGCGGAGTTATCACTCCATCTGAAATTAAAGCACTTCATGCAAAAGGGATAACTCGAATTTATAGCCCGGAAGACGGAATGAAGCTTGGTCTTCAAGGGATTATTCAAGACATGATTGAGAGGGCCACTTATAACACTCTCGATAATTTAGATTTGAAGTCTTTGAAAGATAAAAAACTTAATTGGGTCGAATTGGCCAAAGTTATTACACATATTGAAGACATTGGTGATGTTCCCTTTGAAGCCGCGACAGGAAAAACTCCTGTACTTGGAATCACCGGAACTGGTGGTGCAGGTAAATCTAGTTTGATTGATGAACTACTTCTTAGATTTCATCGTTATTTTAAAGACAAGAACATCGCACTTGTCAGTGTTGATCCAACCAGAAAGAAAACTCAAGGGGCCCTTCTTGGGGATAGGATTAGGCTTGGAAGTGCTTCGTATGACAATTTTTACATTAGAAGTTTGGCCACAAGAGATTCAAATACAGAACTTTCTCCTCAAATTACAAAAGTAACTAACTTTTTAAAAACACAAAATTTTGATTTGATTATCGTAGAAACATCAGGCATTGGTCAGGCAAGCGATGAAATTACAAAAGTCGCTGATAAATGTATTTATGTTATGACACCAGAATATGGAGCTGCCAGTCAGTTGGAAAAAATTGAAATGCTCGAGCAGGCAGACTTCATTGTTCTTAATAAATTTGAAAAACCAAGATCGGAAGATGCATTACGCGATATTAGAAAACAATATCGTAGAAATAAAAACTTGTTTGCTGGACACCCAGGTTCTCCTGAGGATGATGAGTTACCAATTTATGGAACCATGGCCAGTCATTTTAATGACCCGGGAGTAAATGGCCTCTTTGCCGATCTTCTTACAAATTTTGATTTTGATATCAAGAAGCTTGAGGGCCTTGAGTGTTCAAAAGTTTCCAGTCAAAAGCAAGGTATTATTCCTCCAGAACAGTCTCTTTATTTGAGAGAAATTTCTAAGACCTGTCGGGACTATAACCAAGAATGGTTGGATATATCTGAAAAAATCAAAGATTATGAAGCCTTGAAAATTGCATCTTCGCTTGTCTCAAAGAACGAAGAGTTACTGGCGAAACTCGAAGAAGTTAAAAAAGAAATACCGCAAGTGGTTTTTGAAGAGATAAATGAATTTGATCAAGTTGTTGAACAATATAAATCAGGAACCTTTACCTATGAAGTTAGGGGAAAAACTTTTGAAGTACCGACGACTTATACAAGTTTGAGTGGAAATAAAATTTCAAAAGTAGGGTTCCCAAGATTCAATAGTGACTCAGAAAAAATTAAATTTATTAGAAATGAGAATTTACCTGGCTCCTTTCCATATGCAGCGGGAATTTTTCCTTTCAAAAGAGCTGATGAAGATCCAAAAAGGATGTTTGCCGGAGAAGGGGGACCTAGTCGGACAAACAAGAGGTTTCACTTCTTGTCCAAGGATGATCCTGCCAAAAGACTTTCGACAGCTTTTGACTCAGTAACACTGTATGGAGAAGATCCTGCGACCAGGCCAGATATTTTCGGAAAGATTGGTGAAGCTGGTGTCAGTATCGCCACTCTAGACGATATGATGGATCTGTATGATGGTTTCCAACTCACTTCACCTAATACATCGGTTTCAATGACTATCAATGGTCCTGCACCAATCATTCTAGCCATGTTCATGAATACCGCCATGAAACAAGAACTTAAAGGTAATGATTATTGGAATGAAGAAAAGCGCATTGAAGTCATGCAAAGAGTGCGTGGGACTGTCCAAGCAGATATTTTGAAAGAAGATCAGGCGCAGAATACTTGTATCTTTGGATTAGAATTTGCTCTGAAGATGATGGGTGACGTTCAAGAGTATTTTTGCAGGAATGCAATTCGAAACTATTATACTGTTTCAATTAGTGGTTATCATATCGCTGAGGCCGGAGCTAACCCGATTACTCAGATGGCCTTTACTCTATCTAATGGTTTCACTTTTGTTGAGTATTACCTGAGTAGGGGAATGAGTATCAATGACTTTACTCAAAACCTTTCTTTCTTCTTCAGTAATGGTCTTGATCCTGAGTACACAGTTTTGGGGCGAGTCGCTAGAAAAATCTGGGCCGTTGTTATGAAAAATAAATATGGAGCAGATACAAAAGCCCAGAAGTTCAAGTATCATATTCAAACTTCTGGACGATCTCTTCATGCCCAAGAAATTGATTTCAATGACATTAGAACTACATTGCAGGCTTTCCTCGCATTAAGCGATAACTGTAACTCTCTTCATACAAATGCATATGACGAAGCGATTACAACCCCCACCGAGGAAAGTGTTCGTAGGGCAATGGCTATCCAAATGATCATTAATAGAGAGTTTGGTGTGAATAAAACAGATAATCCACTTCAGGGTAGCTTCCTGGTTAATGAACTATGCGAAATTGTCGAAGAGGCCGTACTTGCAGAATTTGAAAGAATTTCTGATAAGGGTGGAGTTCTTGGTGCGATGGAGTCTCAGTACCAGAGATCACAAATTCAAGAAGAGTCACTTTATTATGAAACCAAAAAAGATACCGGCGAATTACCTATTATTGGTGTGAATACATATATTTCACCAAACATAGATGATCAACTGAACCAAGAAATTGAACTGTCCAGATGCAGTGATGATGAGAAGATGAATCAAATTGAGCGTCTTGATAGCTTTAAAAATAAAAATAAGGGTGAGTCTGAAAAAGCTCTGTTGAAGCTTCGAGAAGTCGCTCTTTCGAATGGAAATATTTTTGAAGAACTACTTAATACTGTTAATTTTTGTTCTTTAGGACAAATCACAGAAGTTCTTTATGAGATTGGTGGTAAATACAGAAGGAATATGTAATGGCCAAGAGTAGTGTTTATACCGGTACAGGTGACAAGGGTGAAACTTCTCTCGTCGGCGGACAGAGAGTTCTTAAGTCTGAAATTAAGATTGAAGCGTACGGAACTGCAGATGAGTTGAATTCTCAGGTGGGATTAGCTCTCTCTCTTGCAAGCAATCTTGGAGATCATGAAGTAGAAGTTCTCCATTCTGTACAAAATAATCTCTTCAATCTTGGAAGCTTACTAGCAACCGTTCCTGAAGATCGGGCAAAATTTAAACTTCCCCCTTTGAATAAAAATCTAATTTCAACACTAGAGTCTGAAATGGATAAGATGGATGGGACTCTTCCAAAGCTTACGAATTTTATCTTGCCTGCTGGAACCTCAGGATCATCGGCTTTTCATGTTTGTCGAACTGTTTGCCGAAGACTTGAGAGGATAATGGTTCAGTTGGGAAATCTGGAAGGCAATGAAATTCCTCAAGACGCTATTCAATTTGTAAATCGACTGTCTGATTACTTCTTTGTTTTGTCGAGATCTTTGAATGCGCGAGAAGGGATATCAGATATATTGTGGTCTAAAGACTAGTTACTTTTTGAAAATACCTTTGAGCTTGCCGAAAAGATTGCCCTCTTTTTCCTCTTCCTCTTTTTGAGCGGGTTTTTTCTTCGTAATTACGGGTTTTGCCTTTTTAGATTTTCCAGTATCTACTTTTAAAAATTTAGTATTACCCGTTTCTTCGTTTTCAAACTCGTTTTCACCAGCAATAGACTGACCAGGGTCTGAACTTTGTTGTTTGGATTTTTCTTCCATTTGTTTTACGCGTTTGGCGAGTCGATCATTATTGCTTTTATCTGAAGAGTCGCTCTCTGGCAGTTTCTCTGGAGCCTTGGCGATTTGAGTTCTTGTGAAATCCTCTTCAGTCTCATTGTTTGGTTCTGGCGATTGCTCCTTAGCATCTCCGATTTCATCAAGGTCTACTTTAATGATTGAAGTTTTAGGATCAAAATCATCCTGTGGAGGAGCAACTTCTTTCTTCTTGTTGATTTGTTCTTTTCTTGGAACTTTCTCTGCGCCCTCTTCGAGATTGATAAACTTCATTCTCGTTTTAGCTGTCTCTCTTACGTGAACTTTCTTTTCTTTGGGGTTGAGTTGGGTTGCATCTAGCCAGCACTTGATCGCACCGATAGTGACTTCATCATCCATCATCACATGAGTCTCTGCGATCTTAAATCCGTTTACGAATGTACCGTTTGAAGAATCCAAATCCTTAACTGTGGCCTTACCTTCTTCGTTAATCAAAAAAGCACAATGTTTCCCACTCACCATGGGGTCTTGGAGCTTGAGATCGCACTTACTAGAGCGACCCAAAATAAATGGTTTTCCAGAGAGAGGAATCTTATGTGTAATTTCCTGCTCTTGAATAATCAGTACTATGGCCATTTCAATTATCCTTATTTCAATGATATAGCAGACATGTATAGTGTTCAATCAGTGGAAAAATGCCGATATTGTGGTATAAATGGGTTAAAAATAGCCTTATATGGGTGTGGATATGGAAAATTTAATTTTAATTACGGACTCCGCCAAAAAGAAAATTATTGAGATTTTCGAAAATGAAAAGAAGAGTGATGAAGTCGGATTAAGACTTGGTGTAGTCGGCGGCGGCTGCAGTGGTCTTAGTTATAAGATCGATTTTGATAGCAAGAAAGAGAAAGATAACGTTCTCGAATTTGAAGGTTTCAAAGTTTACATCGATCTTAAGTCATCTATTTACCTAAAAGGAATCACTTTAGATTTCAAAGATGGTCTAGATGGAAAGGGCTTTATTTTTCAGAATCCAAATGCGACCAATACTTGTGGTTGCGGCGAATCTTTTTCAGTCTAATGTCCGTCCAAGAACTTAAAGCTAAAAGATATGTACCGGCCTTGATTTCAACAAAAGTTGAATGGGCCGTACTGCGTTTAGATGGTGAAGATACTCAACGTTTTCTTCAAGGGCAGACAACAAACGATCTGTCCGGCGTGGTTGAACAGTCAGGTGTGATGAATGCTCGGATTGATCGAAGTGGAAAAATTCAATCAATATTTTATACGCTCAGAACTGCAGATTGTTGGTATTTGGTAATAGATAAAAGTTTTGCAGATTCACTACAAAACGAACTTAACAAGTTCATTATTATGGATGATGTTGAGCTCTCTGTTTATGCGACAGATGTGCGTTTTTATGTTTATCCTCAAAAAATTCAAGAGAAAAATTATTTTGAAGTATCTCTTGCTGGTGTACCTGGTGTGATAACTTTTGGAGAGCAGTTAGAAGTTCTTGACGAATTAACTATATCTGAATCAGGCTTGTTGGGATTTCCCATATTTGGACTTAATTGGACAAATGAACAGCTCGTCACTGATTCATTCTTACATAAAGAAGTAATTAGCCTCACAAAGGGTTGCTTTCTTGGCCAAGAAGTCGTCGCAAAGATACTTAATAATCGAGGATCAGCTGTCTATCCAGCGCTAATAGAGGAATCCTTTTTAGAAGGAAGTGATGTCTATAATGCTGAGGGAGAAAAGATTGGGAAAGTTACATGCTCATTAAGTAGTGATCTTTCCATTGTTGCCATATCTAGAAAGTATGCTGTTAAAAATAGAAAGCTGACTGTGAAAACAGAGAAGGGATTGAGGGAGACAATACCATCTTATTTGCCTTTGTTTGAAAAGAAAACAAGACGAGAATTATCTGAGGAGCTTTTTGAATTTGCTTCAGAAGTTTTCAGATATGATGAAGAAGACGCAGCAAGATGGTTTGAAAGGGCAATCGAGATTGATCCAGAGAATCAGGATGCCTGTGAATCCCTCGGTGTTTGTTTGGGGCGAATGGGTCTTTTTGAGCGAGGAATTGAGTTGATGGATAAGCTCTTAATGCTGAATCCAGATAGCGTTATGGCCCACACAAATAAATCGCTTTTTCTAATGAAACTCGGAAAAATTGAAGAGGCCGAGGAAGAGAAAAGTTTAGCGACAGTAGCAGGATTCAAACAGCTTGGAGCAGAATCTCGTCAAAAGAAAAATCAAGAAGAACAATCAAAAAGAGAAAGTGAAGAGCTTGAGAGAAAGAAGGATATGTTTCTTCAAGTTTTGGAAATTGATAACGATGACATCATCGCCAATTTTGGTCTTGGTGAATACAGTTACAAAGTTAAGGATTATGAAAGGGCGATTGGCTATCTTGAGAAGACGTTGACTCTTGACCCGAAATATTCCAGAGCATACTTGATCCTGGGTAAATCTTTAATAGGAGCAAACAAAAAGGATCAAGCTATCAAAATATTTAACGAAGGTATTGAGGTCGCTACGACTAAGGGTGAACTAATGCCAGCCAATGAAATGCAAGAGCAATTAAGTAATCTTCAATAAGAATTTAATGAGAGCTGATTTTTGAGCTCAGATTCGAGGTCCGATAATTTCTTTTTATCATCAACAGATAGAAACTCTTTAAAACTATCAACTTTCCCTGCTGCAGAATTAAGATTTTCTTCAACCAGAGAAATTACTTCAAATCCCTCGTCAGTTATTTTTCCCATTTCTTTAGCAGCTTTGAGGTCTTCAAAAGAATAATTGAGCATAGTGAACTCTTCTAAAGCTCTGAGGGCGCAACGAGAAAGATCACTCTTTGAAATACCATCTAACTCGATATTCTCATTTATCGCATTTGTAAGATCGTAAAAAAGTTGAAAGGCCCAGAAAAAAGTGAAGTAGGCATGATAGATACCTCTGATCGGTCTTCTTGCTTTTCTCCATGGAGAATAAAAAATTTGTTCGTCATCTTCTTCAATAAGCTCTGTCGTATTGAGTATTGCATTCAAAAAATGATGACCATTTTCATGAAGAAGGTCGTCATGAAGCTCAATATAATCACGATCGACAATATTTAGTGAGCTATATCCTGGAAGAAATTGTGAGCTAAAGCTGACAATTCCTGTGTCAGCTACCGGAACTAATGTGTGGGTAAATGTAAAAAAACATTCAAATAACTCAGGCGAAGCTTTTTTAATGTTAGCTAAGGCCCTTTCAACATTAGTTTTGAAAGCATCAATTTTGTCATCAAGCTCAACTGGTGAATTGATAAAGAGATCTCTACCGTCTACTGTTAATGAGTTTGGTTCTTTGTTGATAACATAAGCCTTGATGTCATTGTCACTTTGAGCTTCCAAGGAGGTTCTCATGTTTGTGAGGCAGTTGACCTCAAGAACTCCACCATCAAATAGATCTTTTTGGTTAACTGAGTAGTGAGAGTCCGTTAGATAGATACGATCCTTGGAATCACCCAAGTTCGATTGAATATAGTAATCTAAAATATCAGGCTGAAGTTCTGGTTTACTTGATATATGTAGATAATAAAAAGAGAGAACTTGATTTTCCAGAAGAGGTCTGAATGAAAGTGAAGTTTCTAGGATATTTTCTCCACCATCTCTTTGATTGCGTTCTAAGAATATTTCGCCAAAGTCACTATCCTTCCAAAAATCAAAGATTTCAATTTCAGCATCTTCATCATCTTGTGCTTCAAAGTGTAAGTGAGCAATAAAAAGTGCATCTTCCATTTGTTTGGCAAAATAAAAGGTTAATGGCGAATACTGAAAGACACTCTTATCTTGATTTAGTTTTGCGATCTCAGATTTGAACTCTTTTGAAAAAAACTTATCAGCATAATCTTCTTCAAATTCCACGAAGATTTCGTCCATGTATTCGGGGAAATCAGAAATGAAATTTTGAAGCGTCGTTTGTTGAAAATTTGGATTTAGTATACTGGTTGTCATGTGAAAAATGGCTGGGGTGGCCGGATTCGAACCGGCGACCAACGGATTAACAGTCCGCTGCGCTACCGCTGCGCCACACCCCAATCCAATGTCGGTAGACTAGAATTTATAATAAGTTACGGTTCTTTTGGCAATAGAATTTTTCTGCATAAAAGCCTGTTTTTACATGGTTTTAAGGGCTTGGCGAGAAATTGCCCCATTACCCAATCTTTTTGGTCAAGCTTTTGCCGCTTTCTGCCGATGAGAAAGTGTAGATTAGTCTTTTAAGGTGATCTTATGGCCGAAACTCGAAATTTTCTGATCATGAATCTAATGCGGATTCTGACCCCAGAGGAGATCAATGATCTCACTACCACCTATTATGGTGAGAAAAGAGTTTCACTTACAGCTCTTCTTGATGAGGATTTCCTTGGAATTAAGCCCGAGGCCAATACTGAAGAGATTGAAGATGATGATGGAAAGGCTAAAATTCTTCCCTTCAGTAAAGATCAGGTCGAATCACAAAACATACCTCCAGAAACAATTCTTAAAGGGCACAATAGAGTTGGACCAAGAGTACTGATTCTCTTCAATAAGCTTTATGGAATAAGTGAAAACAGTTTTGATGGGATGAAGGTTGATCAGGTTGATGTCACTATTGAAAAAAGTAGAAAGGGGACAAGTTTGTTCATCTTGGATCAAAAAGAAAAACTGGATTCAAGTCAAAGAAAACTCAAAACAAAAGAAGTCATGGGAACTTATGCCAAGGTGGCTTCAATGGATATCACTACAGAGAAAGAACACAAGGATGACCTCGGTTGGTCATCCCATAGTGGCCTTTTGGTCAATAAAAAACAGTCTTAAAGCTTCAAGCCTTTAATGCTTGAAAGTTCACATGGATCATCATTAGTAATTTCTAGACTCGCCATTTGGTAAACACAAGCATCTACAGTTGCTACAGCGGCTGGACGATAGTTCCCAGAGTTTTTAACTCCACCGAAAGGAAGTTTACTACTCGCACCCACTGTTGATCTGTTGAGGTTCACAAGACCAATATCTAGATCTCTCACAGCTTGTTCATAAAGAGCTTGGTCCTTGGTAAATACACCTGCTGCCAAACCATATTCAGTCTTGTTACTAATGGCTATCGCTTCTTCAAATTCGCTGTAAGGAATGATGGTACAGTTCGGTCCAAAAATCTCACTTGAAAGGAAATGGCTTTCATCACTCCAGCCTTTTGCAAGGTGGATAGAAGGACTGACATAATAGCCACGATATCTTTTCTCGATTTGTTTTCCTCTCATGATTTCTTCCATGCCCTCTCTTTTTGCCATTCCCATAAACAGGAGATAACTGTCGAGAGCACGTTTATCAACAAGTGGACCCATGAATGGTTCTGTTTCGAAATCAATTGGGTGATCGATGATAACTTGCTTTGCCAGTTTGTGAAACTTATCGACAAATTCATCAATCAAAGAATCGTGCATAACCACTAAGCTTGTTGAAGTACAACGTTGTCCAGTTGTCATAAAACAACCTTTAACGAGTTCGTGAAGCGCATTGGTGAGATTGGCATCTTTATGAACAATGGCTGGATTTTTACCACCTAGTTCAAGTGAAACAAGTTTTGAAAGATCTTGATAGGTTTCCTTTAAAATTTTTAACCCAACTTCTTTGGAACCTGTGAAGAAAACGCCTTTTATAGATTTGTCTCTAATGACTCTTCTGGCAGATTCTCCATCTCCTTGAATTAAATTGATTACACCTTTTGGAAATCCAGCTTCATGAAAACATTCAACCAGAATTTGACCAGAGTAAGCAGTTTTTTCACTTGGTTTGAAAATGATACTGTTACCAGCAATAAGTGCACTTAATATTTGTCCGTTTGCCAAATGACATGGGAAATTGAATGGACCAATAACGGCACAAGGACCTAGGGGTTTATAAAAAACATGTCCTTTGGTTCCTGGCATGATTTCATCGTAATGCTTGTTCTGAATTCTTGGTAGAGAATCTGAAATAGTGACATCAACTTTGGCTATAATAGCACTAACTTCTGTATGGGCTTCCCAAAGAGGCTTTCCAGATTCCATACTGATGGCTTCAGCGATATCGTTTTTTCTGGCAATTGTTTGTTCTTGATATCTTCTAAGAAACTCAATTCTTTGCTCGACACTTAGTTTCCTCCAGAACTCAAATCCATGTTGAGCACTGTCTAGAACTTCAGGAATATCTCGGTACTCAATTGGCATTTCCCATAAAAGAGTATCAGTGTCACAGGGACATTCTCTTTTAATAAAATGTTCAACTGCCTGAGGGCCACTGATGATGGGGTAGTGGAATTCACCGTTGAAGTAATTACCTTTAATCTGATATTTCATAAATTCTCCGTTAATTTAAGTGAATCGCAGACCCTTCAATTTTACCACTTATTCCAAGCTCTGTTAGTAACTCGGAGAAGCAATCGTAACTTTTTCCAGCTTCTCTTACTTCACAAAGAATGGCTTTGAAACCATCTTTGTCACTAATGCCAAGAAGCATCTGCTGACTATTCTTCTTTGACTCATTTTTGATGGAAAATTGCCCTGAAATCATGTTTTTGATCAGTGTTATTTCACGCATTGGGCAACGATAGTGTGGACCACCATCGAAAGGGTCAACTTCATGAATGTATTTAAAACCAATTTGCTCAAGCATCTTTTTTACTGGTTGGGTGTCTTTTCCAACCTTGCCAATGGCATTTCTTGCTTCCATTGGGAGCAAGGTTTCATAGATATTTGCCGAAGGAAAAAGTGAAAGAATGAATTCTTTGTTGTTTCTTGATAAGAGATCCGCTTCAGGGTAATCCATATTCATAAAACGACGACCAATCGCCTCCCACAGTGGACTTTTTCCATGTGAGTCGAATGGAGGCATCAGCTCAGAGTGAACTTCTTCTTTAAATTTTTTAGGATTCATTCCCATAAAAAGAAAACGTGAAAATGAAAGTTGTTTTCCAAGTTTGAAGGGGTTGCCTCGTAGTTCGGGGTCCAAAATCAATCCGCCGATTTCAGTTGGTCCATCGGTCTCAAGACCAAGCTTGAGTGTTCCATGAATAAAGCCTGTGTTGATTGTCTGGCTGAATTTATGTTCTTGGCCTACTTTCAAATAGAAGTGTGGCTCTTCTTCTGTTCCATGCTGAGCATGGATCATTGAGGCACCTCGAACACGGCCCTCTTTTATGTCTTCAAGAACAAAAAGATAATGATCTTTTGAAAGATCTTTCGATCCCTTTTTAAGTGAAAAACTCTTGTCACTACTATCAATCAAATTTGAGATAACTGCCTTATCAGAAGGCAGATTGATAAAAGTATAAAGCTTGCTGAGTTGGTAAAGATCATCAAGATCGTCTTTACGCGCTTGTCTTATATAAAACATATCAACCTACGACTTCTAATATAGTTTTTTCTACAATCGAGAAAATTTCATCAAGATGTTTATCCTCTAAACATAGAGGAGGAAGAAAGCGAACTCTTACAGGGTCTTTACCTGCTGAGAAAGCCACGATTCCATTTTCAAAAAGTTTCTTCAAGAAGGTAGCAATGATATCTTTTGAACCATCTCCAACCTGAAAAGCCACCATCAATCCTGTGGCTTCAAAATGTCCGATTTTTTCTTTGCAACTACCATTTGCAAGCTTAGAGAGTCGAGTGACAAACTCTTTTTCTAAATGAGCATTACGACCATTACTTCCAAAGAAATTACCTTCAGTAAGGTAACGGATAATCATATGACCAGCGATTACAGCACTTAGAGCACCATTGAAAGTTCCTGAAACCAACCCTGGTTTTGGATTGAGTTCTTCAGAGAATAATACGCCACAAACTTGTAGGGCCTTCCCGACAGAGACGATGTCAACATATTCATCAAGCTCAAAATGTTGAAAGGCAAAGAGTTGATGAGTTCGTGCAAAACTTTGAACTTCATCAATCCAAATATAAAGACCATGCGCTTTAGCAAGATCAAATAGTTGAACATAAAAATCTCTTGTGCCGGCCACAATACCTGCTTCGCCTTGAACGATTTCAATCATTAGAGCTGCATACTGGCCTTTGTTTTTTTCGAGTAATTCTTTAAGTCTTCCAAGACTGTTCTTTGTGCTTTCTTCAGGATTTTTGAAATCAAAATGAGGAATGTAATCAACTTCAATATTTTTTGGCATTCCTTCTCTGTATGCTGCGTTGTAAGTGATGTCTTGAGTCGCCACACTTCTTCCTGCAAATGCATGCTCAAAGGCAATAATCTTGTAAGCAGGGTCTTTCTTTTGCCAGATCATTTTTAAAGCAGTGTCATTGGCAAAAGATCCACTTCCTGCGTACCAAAAATGTTTAAGCTTGGATTTGGAGACTGAATTAATCAGTAATTCAGAAAGCTCAAAAGTTTGAGGATAGGGTTGTAAATTTCCGCACATGATTGAATCAAGCTTGGCGGCTTCAAGATGCGACTTTATGTAAAGCGGATGAGAGTGACCAAGTATGTTAGGTCCAATTCCGCCAATTAAATCATATTTAATGGAGCCATCAGTACACTCAGTAAATGGGCCATGACCTCTTCCTGTAGAGAGGTATGGATAAAAGAAACCTCGTCCCCGAAGTTGACCATATTTCTCCAACAATGCAGCAGTCTCTTTGGAATCATTTTCATTGGGTGGCTTAACAGCATCAAATTTTGATTGCTCGATTAAAATGGCCGAGAATGCTTCATCAATTTTTCTGTTGAGATTTTCTGAATTAACACCGTAGCTCATATGCATTCCTGTCTTAGTAAAATCATGAGGATAAAATGAACAGCCTTGCTTTTGAAAAGGCTCGGAAGGATAATATTTTCATGGCTGATAATAACACAAATGAGATCTTGAAGTCATTAGAGTCACTCTATCTGAAGCGCAACTACGAAGAGGCTTCGACACTTTTGATCAAAAATAGAAGTGACTTTAATCCAGGACTCTTTCATTACAATTTGGGAACAGTTTACACGAAATGGGGTAATCTTGCCGCTGGGCGCTACCATTTGGAAAAGTCGATTAAATCTGGGTTTGTAAACTCCGCCTCAATTAATAACGTTCAGTACGTCAAAGAAAAGCTGGCCGTGGATGATCTTGGTGAATCCAAGGATGCCTATGACCAGTGGATGGATTCTGCTCTTGGCTTACCACTTGGATTATTTATAAGTTTCGCCCTGTTGATGTGTTTACTCGTTGCTGGAATGAAAAAGTTTGGCAAAGAGGTGAGTCGCTACGCACTTGCAGGTCTTTTGATCATAGGTTTAGCACCACTCACTTATAAACTGACGTACTTGAATAAAGTGAATTACGCTATCTTGCTTGAAGAGGGTGTTTTGAGAGAGGGACCATCTCGAATTTTTGATCAAAAAGCCGCTCTTAACGCTGGAACAAAAGTAATCATTACCAAATATGATAATGGTTGGTATTTCATATCCAATCCTGTTCATCTTTCTGGTTGGGTTGAGAGAAAAAACCTAGGAATTTATTGATGAGCTATGAAAAAGATATTCAGGATAAAATTGATACTAAGGGAGACCTTCCTGAGAAGTTGGATATCTCACTTTTGAAATATTTTTGGCAAGCTAGTCCATTGTCTGGTTCAAGGCCGGATTCTGTCCCTAAATTTCTTCGTGATATTGATGTTCTTAAAAACTTTTCTGATAATGAACTTCGAATTTTGTCTCAGTCTCTACACTTGAGAGTTTTTACTGATGGAGAGGTGATCTTCAGTCAGAAAGATATCGGAGTTGGACTCTATTTCGTTTATAGCGGGCAAGTTGATGTAAGAGTTGAAAAGGAAGCTGATGAAGATGAAAATATCATCATTACTTTAGATAAGAATGATTACTTTGGAGAACTGGCACTATTACAAGAAGGATCAGTAAGAAATGCAACAGCTGTTTCAAGAGATACAACTCAACTTCTTGGAATATTCAAGCCAGATGTTGAATACCTGATCGAGTCTTATCCGGTTGTTGCTACAAAACTACTTCAATCAATTTCCGTCATTATTGCAAATAGACTATATTCTGTGACTCAAGAACTCAAAAGAGTGAAGCACAGACTTAATCAAATGGAAGCAGAAAGTGCCAAAGCCCTTGAGAAAAACTAAAGTTCAGGGGGAGGTCGCCAGACTGGTGTTCTTCTTTTCCTCTATCCTCTTGTGCTTCATCGCTCTTGTGAGCCTCCCAAGACTTGCGGCACCTTTGTCTTTTTCTTACGTAATTTATTTGATTATGAATCCAGTTATTCCAAAACTGATGAAGCTCGGTCTAGGAAAGAACACTTCTTTAGCAATTCTTTTCATTGGACTTATGTTCTCTATAACTTATCCAGTTATTAAGCTCGTTCCAATGATTACTACAGAATCTCAAAATTTCAGATATTACATTCCAAAAATGGAAAGATACATTAAGGAAAAATACAGAGTAGTTAAATCGGAAGTTGAATCAAAAACAGGATTTGAACTGAAAGATAATTATGCAGCAGATGCAATTCAAGGGGCAAGAGAAGCGGTTACGAGTTTTTTACTTTATTTACCTCAGTATTTGGCATCAACTATTGAATGGATTTTCTTGGTCCCGTTGTTTATTTTCTTTTTATTGAAAGATGGTCACAAAATGAAAAGTATTGTTTTGAGACTCACGCCCAATTCTATCTTTGAAAGATTTTATTATCTTGGACACCAATTTAATCGAAAACTGGGTGATTACATTTTTGCCAAATTTGTTGAGGCCAGTATTGTAGGAATAATTATTACTTCTGGTCTTTGGGCACTTGATATTAAATTTGCTCTATTACTGGGATTGATCTCAGCCGTTACCAATATTATTCCTTATGTCGGACCATTTTTAGGAGCAATTCCAGGGCTCATTATGGTTGTTGCTGATCAAGGAGTCGGGCCAGAGTTTGGTGGAGTGTTGATACTGTACATTGTCGCCAATGCAATTGATATTGCCTTGGTGTTTCCTATTCTCGTTTCAAAAATTGTAGATCTTCACCCGATTCTAGTCGTGATTAGCGTAATTCTAGGTTCGCAATATTTTGGTCTGATAGGGATGATTATTTCGATTCCAGTTGCTGCGGCGGTAAAATTAATCGTAGCTGAGATTTATCGGGAACTTTACGCAGTCCGCACACGCGGATGATTCTTTGACGTTGCTCGTCGCAAAATGCTAAAATCTCTTATCAATAGTGCTGGAGTGACGATGCGATTTCTATCCATTTTGATGTTCTTAACTCTTCTGTTTTCATGTTCAACGGATCGCCCGAGTGGGAAGACCGAAGCAGAAGTTCTTTTTAAAGAAGCTCAGGATCTTATGAAGGATGAAAGATACCTTCTAGCAACAGAGAGACTAAATACTCTGAGGCAACAATATCCTTACAGTTATTATGCGACTCATGCTGAGCTCATGCAGGCCGATATTCTATTTGCTCAAGAAAACTTTGTTGAGGCGGCAGCGGCTTATATTCTTTTCAAAGATTTTCACCCGAGACATAAAAAATTGCCTTATGTGATTTGGCGAATTGCAGAATCTTATTATTTTCAATTGCCTGAAACTTTCGACAGAGACCTATCTCCAGGTCATGAAGCTATCAAGTACTACGAAGAGCTAAAGAGAGCATTTGGAAAATATGAGAAAGCAGATGAGGCTACAAAGAAGATTTCAGAAATTGAAAAGATGATAGAGCAGAAAGAAAAATATATTGCTGACTTCTATTACAGGACTGAAGTGTACGATGCCGCTCGCTTTAGATATCTGGAAATCTTAAGGCATTTTAATGATACTGAGCTAAGAGATCATTCAATGGTCAGAATTGTGAGGGCAAGTGGTTACTTGAATGATCCTCAAAACTGTCAGAAACATTTCAAAGTTTTTAGAACAAAAGTTTCCAAAGATGCCAAGGATGAGCTCGAGAGGGCATTTAAGAGTTGTGTAAACAACAAAGGGAGTGAAAGTTGATAGCCATTCCGACAAACGAATTGATCGCAAAAGGTAAGGACAGTTACTCAAGAGGGGACCTTAAAAAAGCACAGGCTTTTTTTAATGAGGTTATAGAAGTTGACGGTAAGTCGGTTGATGCCTTCTTTCACTTGGCAAATATTTTTCATGTTAAAGGTGAGATTGGTAAGGCCATTAAGGCATTCAATAAAGTTCTATCTCTTGATCCTGGACATACTGATGCTGCGATTAGCTTATCTGTCCTCTATAACGACATCGGTAAGTATGAAGAGGCCAAGAGAATCTTCAATCAAGCTAACGAAAGAGTGAAGACAGGTGTTTCAAGTGATTTACTTGAAGATACTCACGTGAATAAAAAGTTTTCAAGTAAACACTTTGAGATTGCTGAAATGTATATGTCATACAATCGATATGACGAAGCACTATTTGAATATAATAAGTCATCTTCTCTAGACCCAGAAAATCTTGAAATTAGAGTTAAGGTTGCCAAGGTTTATGCGAAGAAGGGATTTGTTTCTAAGGCTTTTGAAGAGCTGAGAAAGCTTAAGAACGAATTTCCATCATATGTTCCAGCAAGGCTTGCCATGGGAATTCTTCACTATGGGAATGGAAATATAATTGAGGCCCAAGCAGAGTGGGAAAAGGTTCTTATTAAAGATCCAAAAAATGAAGAGGCCTTGATGTATTTGAATCTCGCTAAAGC
>SBGE01000096.1 GCA_006226755.1 Deltaproteobacteria bacterium
GTCAAAAAAAGCTCAAGACATAATCCAATTTATTCTCGATAAAAGATGTCATTGCACTTGGGATTGTGCCATCAATATGAGTTGGATTTACGATCCAAGTAATTTGCCACTGATGGCCTATCAGTCATTTAAACAGCTTTTTTAGGGTATACCTTCCCTAGGACAAACCCCGTAGAAGCGCTTAGAACGTAAATAAGACGGCCAAAAAAAAGACCAAAACTGAAAAAGAGTCCATAATTCCTAATTCCCAACAAATAGGCCTTGTAATGAATGAAAATCTCCGCGACCGTTAGATAAATGAAAATTTTAATACTCATCAAACTTGTCAGCACAAGAATCAAACATAAAATCCAAAGACATGAAATAAAATAACAAAGCTTCCTAAAGGAATTATCTAATATGGGATTTTCTGCCATATCTTTTATACTGAGCTGCCCCAATTGAAACGCACGCGTAAAGGCCTTTTTCAAGACAAGACTATTTGATGGATAAGCATGCCTGAATGTTAATTCTTTAGAAAACCAAAACCTTGTCTCACGAGAAGATTTGAAACCAAGTAGCAGATCTTCAATGTCAGCACCTTTAAAACTCTCATCAAAGGGACCAACCATATTGAACCATTCTCTTTTAACAATTGATAACGTTGTTGTGAAATACCTGTGAGGACCTGATTGCGTTTTTTCAACCTCTAAGTTTTCCCATTCTTCTAAAAGGTACACTCGACCCATCGTCGTCTTTGTCAGTGGAAGGATATCCAAATTGAATGTTAAAACATCATAATTATTGTCAAGAAATAACTTATACCCCTCGAGCAAAACACTAGGTTTAAATGCGATATCTGTATCACAAAAGATTATAGTCGAATGTGTCGCCTCCCGAATTCCTATGTTCCTAGCAGTTGCGGGTCCCTGATTTTTTTCTAATGAAATGATTTTCAAGGGTAATTGAGTTTTATAGCTCTCAGCAATTTGAATCGATCTATCAATGCTACCATCATCAATAAAGATCAATTCATATTCTATATGTTCAGAAATCCCGATGAAGGATTCGAAGAAAGATTCAAGAAAATGTTCTTTATTATAATTTGCCGCAACAACAGAAAAACTCATGACTTAATACTAACATAAATTGCTCAAGAGAAGTATAATCTAGACATGAGTACAGTCAGCTTGACACACAACCTTCAAGGAAAGGTTGATTCATCCATTCTTTATAGCGGACCACTTGAATTTCATTCAATCGGAGATCTTGAAATCTGTATCAAGGGTCATATTACACGTATTCAAGGTCAGAAATTCAAAAGCGAATCACTCTTGGCAAACTTGCACGACTTGTATCTGCAATCCGGGTTTCTTTTTCAATCCCAGCTAGAAGGTCTTTTTCTCATTTTGATTAAAGACAAAACCAAGTCTACATTTTCAATTCATAACAACCCTTATCAGGCCTGTAATCTGTATTGGTACGCAAACGATGCTCTTGTGTTCAGTTCTTCATTACATGAACTGATTGAAATGCTTCCAGGTTCGGCCACTCCTCATATTGGATCTATTTTGAATTTTGTCTCAAATGGCTTTACTTCCTGTGAGCAAACTCAAATAGAAGGAGTATCAAAACTACTCCCCTCTTTTACTTTGATATTTGGCAAATCTGGAGTCGAGCTTCAAAATCATTGGCATCAAGAATTTGATTTCAAGCGCAGAGAGAAACTAGATAACATCGAAAATGAGATTGATTATTATGAGACCATTTACAGAAATGGGATCAAAGACTTCCTCGAACAAAAAAATTGTAAAGAGCTCGGAACGCTTTTAAGCGGGGGTCATGACACGAGTTTTGCCCTAATCCAAGCAGGAAAAGTTCACGACAAACCACTTCATGCTTTTACAGCAACTTTTCCTGGCTGGGCCTTTGATGAGTCTACTTATGCCCGAAATATCTGCAACAAATTCAATCATATTCATCATGAAGTTCCATTTTTACCGGATGACTTAGACAATATGGTGGGGTTGATCAGGGCAAATGATGAACCCGTTGTTGGCTCATCTTTACCTGTTCACAGATGTGCCGAAGAGGCCAAGCAATATGTCGACACAATGTTGGCCGGTGATGGTGGAGACACCCTATGGGGAGAGTATTACCCTGTAGAAGAAATCCATCGTTACATAGGCAACTTATCCAACGGTTCTCGACATATTCTCTGGAAAATATCCAAGCTTTTAAGAGACTTGACTGACTGGGAAAGATTCTGGGAGCTCGAGCATGTTCTTGAACTCTTTGATCATGAAAGACCCTATCATGATTTTTTAAGACGTCTTTGTACTTACCGACACTATCGGACAGATGATCTCTACAAAATTTTTAATCAAGACTTTGTCAACGATACCAAACCAGAAATAGGCAAATGGACTCTGGAATTCAATAAAGACAATTTTGCGGATATGTTAGTTGAGGCCAAGCTTTTTAACGGTTTTTATATGTATCAAAGCTTTCATACAACTAAGAGTATGAATCATTTTGGATTGGATCTCTATCTGCCTACAATTAACCGTGAGGTCATGCAATTTATAACTCGCCTACCAAAGCAGTGGATCAACGGTGGAACGACGCTCCACAGGCTGACAAATAATAAATCGATCAATCGAAAATTCCATAAGCATGCACTTGCCAGATATTTAGACAGGGAAGAAATCTACAATAGAAGCTTTGACATACCTTGGTACAACATTTTAAGGCCACGTAAGCATATGATTGAGAAGCTAGAAATCGCTCTGGCTAAGCGCGGTTGGTTCAACAAGAATGAAATCTCATCAATTTTCAAAGAATTTTTATCGCAAAATGTTAAAGAACATGAGCTTTTGGAGTTGAAACATCATGGCTACAGAATCTTTACTTTACTTTCACTAGAGATCTGGGCCCGTGAATATATAGATGGAAAAAGGACAGCAAATCCTGATGACAAAATTTTACTTGAAGATTATTTGACCTAACTACTACCCTATTCAAAAAAACCAACGAAATTGTTTTTAGTATATAATAAGATCAAGTAAAAAGTTCTGAAGGGTCTCTTTCAAAATGGAAAATTACGACACACCAGCTGTCTCGATTATATTGCCTGTTTTTAACGAAGAAAGTTCACTTTCTGTTGTTATTGAAAGCATTCGTAAATCCATGGCCAATTTTAATGAAAACTATGAAATCATTGCTGCTGATGATGGAAGCACTGATAAATCGAAGGAAATCGCCACTCAAATGGGAGTTAGATTACTTCCTGGTGACATCAATAAAGGTGCAGGTAACGCCAGAAAGCGAGGGATCAAGGCAGCGAAAGGAGATTTTGTCGTTTTTCTCGATGCCGATGCTACCTATCAGACAGATGATATTCCCAAAATGCTTGAGTTACGATCCGAAAACGATCAAATCAACGGGGCCAGGGATCGTGATCATGGCTCACTACTATGGCTAAGAGTATCTGTTAAATTTTGCTTGAGAATATTGGCCAGTCTTCTGGCCTGTCAATACATACCAGATCTGAACACAGGTCTAAAGGTCATGCGTAGAAAAGTTTTAATGAATTATGTCGATCTAATTCCAGATGGATTTAGCTGTGTAACGACAATGACATTAAGTTTTTTAGTTCGCGGACATCGAGTAAAATATGTAAAGACAACATATAACCCGCGAATTGGTAAATCAAAATTTCACCCAATCAAAGATACACTAAATCTCATTAAGGCCATCTTTCGTACAGTAACAATTCTACGACCCGAGCGTGTTGCACTCTTTTTAGGAATGATTGGTTACATAACCTATGCATTGATATCCAAAGAGGGTATCAATAAGGCGATTCACATCAGCTACTCCTTTTCACTTTATTTTGTCCTCTCGCTAACGACAGGACACTTCTTCAACAAACAAGTCGAACAAGGTTAACACTTAATGAGAATTGTTTTTTATGACAATCCCCATAGTCCACCAGTTGATAAAAGTGTAACCGGAGGTTTCGGTTCTATAACAGAAGTTGGTGGGATTATTGGCAAACTCTATACTCGAATGAAGCATCGTTCTGTTAAAATGCCGGCCCTTTCTGTTGTTTATGGCATCTCAATTTTCAAATCTAGAGGTCACGAAGTACATTTTTGCAAAAATCCTAATGAGGTAAGGGATGTAAGAAGAGCTGATGCTATTTTTTTTCATGCAGGAATGCCGACTCTGAACAAGGACTTGAGCGACCTGGCGATTTTAAAAACATTTGACCCAAGAACTAAAATTATTGTTTTTGGAACTTTTCCAAAAGAAAGGCCCGAACTTTACGAAGATTTGGCCGACATGGTGATCTTAGACGGAGAACCTGAGAACATATTTTTAAAAATGGCAAATGGTGAGTCAGTAGAACCCGACCTCAAGCTTGGGCCAGTAAACAATATAGATGATCTTCCCTATCCACTTTGGGAATACTTTGATTATATTGAATTCAGTTACAAGCCATTTTTACCAGGAGGAACTGCACTACCGATGGCCATCAGTAGAGGATGTCCCTATAACTGTGATTACTGTAACTATATGCCTCAACAGGGAAAAAACATCAGATACAGATCCATAGACAGTATCACTAGTGAAATCAGAACGCTTATCAATAATTATA
>SBGE01000229.1 GCA_006226755.1 Deltaproteobacteria bacterium
TTTCGATCTATAGAGATGATGAATTTCATAAAGAAAGTGTTAGTTTTGTAAACGATGAATTAGAAGCTTCAGTTTCATATGGAACATTTGAAATTTTTTTTAAAGGACCAGAGCTTAAGATTTCATCAATTGAAGCATATACCAATATCGAAATGTGGAAAGCAAGTGAAGTTATACTTCCAGAGAAATTATTAAATGGTGATTTGAAAGTATGTGGAATCGATAGAGATGACACTGTTTCCTTAGGATTAGATCCTCTGTATACATATGATACATCCTCCAAACGACTACATGTAAAACTAAGTACGGATGAAGCTGAACAGAATGTTCAAATCGCACCTCATTTAATCATTGGATTATATAAAAATGGTCTTACCGATATTTATATTCTTGACCTAAAATTCGAATAGATTAGAAAGTCAGGCCGACAGTGAAGTTGAGAATGGTTACCTCTCCACGGTAGCTCAGTCCTGGAACATCATTGATTCTTGCAAATTTTGGGATATAAGAAACCCAATCAGCATTGAAAGTCCAACGGTCGCCAAACCAATGATTTCCAAGAGTGATGACACCACCAAAATCGGAGATTTTTCTCTCGGTAATTTCTTTATTTCCATCCATGATTTTTACATTTGCTGGCAAAGTCAAATCTACATCACGATAGTAGAGACCAGATCCGATGTTAAAACTATTTCCAAGAAAGTATCTATTACTTAGAGAAATTCCTCTTCCATCTGATTTAATGGTTCCTGGAGCATTTAGGATTGTTCCGGATTCTGCTTCTGTCCATTGAGTGTAGGTGAGTTCAGCTAAATTATTTTCTGTAAGAAATTGTCCGTATTTGAAACCGACACCAATTTCACCAAGATGATTTCCAATACTGAAACCGAGATATCTCTTGTTGGTACTCCTCTTTGTTTCTGATTTTTCTTCAGAAACAGAAGTCAAAGCTTCCTGGGCCATAACCTGGCCTGAAAGTGCTATAAGAATAAGTACAGATAAAGTTTGTTTCATAGATCACCTAAGTAATTTTGAAGGCAGAGTAACACCCTCAAGAATTTTCCTCAATTTAATAGGTAATCTTTTTAGTCGGATACTGCTTTTTAGCTAAAGATTTTCGAGAGCTTGGCCAATATTGAAGGGCTTTTCGAGGCAGACTGAAACCTTTTGCCGGGTGGGGATGTGCGCCATAGCGTTCTATAATTGAAGTTACTAATGGTGCCAACAACCTATCGAAAGGAAGTTTACATGTACGAATTATTGACAACAGATGGACGCGAAACAGGTAGAAACTGGAAGCCTTCTGCTCTTAGAAAAGAGGGATGGGTTCCGGGTGTGATCTACGGAAAAGGAACAGAGCCAGTACACTTCAAAGTACCGGCGATGAAGTTGAAGAAATTCCTTCATCACAGTGGGAAAGTATTTGAAGTTGAAGTGACAGGTTATGGAAAGCACTTGGTAAACGTGCAAGACATTCAGTGGGATCACTTCGGTGATACTATGATTCACGTGGCTTTCCACAAGCTACAAGCAAACCAAAAAACAAGAGTTACAGTACCTATTCATTGGGTAGGGGAAGCTCCTGGACATAAGGCCGGTGGAGTTGTGAACCATGCTTACAACGAAATCGAACTTTACGGACTTCCAAAAGATATTCCAGAATATTATGAAGTAAATGTAGATACTCTTGAGATGAATGCTAACTTTCATCTTGATGAGCTAACTCCTCCAGCAGGATGTACATTCACTGACAAAGACAACCCAGTGATTGTTTCATGTCATCCTCCAAAGAAAGTGGAAGAGACTACAGAAGAAGTTACTCCAGAAGTTATTGGAGAAGCTCCAGCTGCTTCAGACGAAGAGAAAAGCGCAGCTTAATTCGTCCTCAAAATTGTCTTATCAGGCCCTTCTTCGGAAGGGCCTTTTTTTGTCTCGTTTTCGTCATTTCAGACACTTAGATGCTGTATTCCTTACAATAAACCTAGATTTAAGATAGGAGCGCCCTTGAATCTGCTATAAAGGTGCGATTGTAATTATTGAAGGAAAGCATGCGCGCACTCAGTTTTGGACTGCTATTTTTGATCTCGACGATCGTCGCCGGATGCGGTGGAGGCACCAGTGAAGCACCTCCTATCTTTCCTGAAACTCCACGTTCAGAAACAACCCAACTTTCATATGATCTCAATGCTGAAATTGATCAGTTTTCTGTAACTTGTAATGAAGCAGAAGGATGTCCTGAGGCTGTCGGGATGATGGTAGCCAGTGAAGATGATTATGCTTATCGTTGTTCAGGCTTTTTGGTATCGGAAGATGTCTTTGTTACCAGCGGACATTGTATTCCAAAAGATCTAAGAGAGAAGGGCAAGTCTTGTCGTGGACGCGCTTATTTTCTTTTTCCCACTAAAGACGGAAAGACAAAAAAAGTTGAGTGTTCAGAACTTGAAAATTTTAATGTCTCTGAAAGCAGCCTTTACGACTATGCATTTTTCAAAATGAAAAGAAGTGCATCTCTTAAGCCATTCAATGTAAATCAAGATAATCGTGTGAACTTTCAAAATGTGACTATTTGGAAAGTGAATCCACACCGTGATAAAGGTGGAAGAATTTTTTCTACTGATTGCAAGCTTCAACAAAAGGCAATCGGGAGTGAATTCTTTGATGGGCCAAGAACTGGCGTTGTAAACTATTCTGGATGTCTAACCAGAAAAGGAAACTCGGGTTCAGCAGTACTCAATACCAAAGGTGAGGTCATCGCTATTCACCAATCTTCACTCAAGACTTTTTCAACCTTGGGTAAGGTTTTGACCCGCTATATTCGTACTCGAGATTTTTTCCCTTCAGGGTCTGCCACAAACTTTGGATGTCTTTGCAAGAAAGGAGATGCCTGGTCTCATCAATGTCAGGAGCAAGCTGAAACTTGTAAAACTGAATTCACCAATACTGAACTTGATATGAGAAGAAACCTTCTTCTTAGAGAGGCCATTAAACGTTATTTAACTCCTGAAATTAAAGATGAACTTTTTCAAGGAATTCCATCAGCAGAGTGGAACCTCTTCCAATATGATGTAAGTTCAGGGTTTAGAATTCTTTATGATAAAATCTCCAATGATCCAGTTGATCTTAAAATCTATGCAGCTTTAGTTCCTACTTGTATTAAGAATCGTTCATACGTTATCAATAACTCTCATTCATTGAGTATTCCGAATTATCAGTTTGATCGCTCTGTTACCATTCGAAACGCACCACTCTGTCCGGTTGAGTTCAGACTGAATAAGAGACTTCAAATTGAAAATATGGAAATAGATACTACTAAATGTAGTCGTGGATTTATGTACTTTGATTTCATGAATGCCGATATCTATCAAAACTCAACTCCTATGATCCAAGTCTGGTCAGCGGGCAGTTTTGGCGAAGTAGGTGTTCCCTTTTCTCAAGGCTATCAATTGAAGGTTTGCGAGTAAGTCCTTAAAAATTGGCTTATTGACGCAACATCTCGCAGGGTCGTTTTGCTCCCTTTTTTCATTTAAACATTTCTTTTTCTGTCATTTAACGGCTGAATACTCACCAATTGAAATTCTGACTGGTCTTGAAGCCCTGGCCTCGTTAACATATCTGCGAATCGAGCCACGGTTCTGAGGGGGAGAAAATGAAGAAAATCAATCTACTGTTACCAGTACTTTTATCAATGACATTAATGACCGCCTGTGAGGATAAAGTCGAAAATTGTAGCGATCAATTTGTGACTAGTTATAACAGTGTTAAGTCGTCCTACATGAGTGCATATTCCGCAACTTCTGGAGCAGAGGAGAAAGCGAACCTTGTAAATGATCTTCAATTCTTTTTGAATTCTTTCGAAGCTACCAAATGTAAATTGGATGGAAAGGAAGTTCAGCCAGGAGCTGAAATGAAAGCTCTACTTGCTGAAGTTTCTTCAAAGATGATGAGTTTGGAGAAGTCTCTTCCAAAAGTTATTTATGGAGATGACGACAGAATAGATGTTCTTGATAACCCAAATGCGATGCTTAGAAGATTGGCAAATTCAACAGCCGCCATGATTAAAGCCGATGATATCGCAGCTGATGGATCTCTTCCAACAGAAACCCTGGGAGAGAGTTTTAACCTATGTCCGGGAGAGCGATTTGCTGAGCAAATCAACCCTGCCGTTTGTTCAGGCTTTCTGGTTCGTTCAGATGTGCTAGTCACTGCTGGACACTGTATTCGTACAGAAGCTGATTGTGAAAACTATAAATGGGCCTTTGGTTTCTATAATGGTGTAACCAAGCTCGAAGAAAGCCAGGTCTATTCTTGTAAGTCGATTCTTAAAACAGTCGTCAACTCTAAGACTTCAGGAAATGGAGCCGACTTTGCTGTAATTCAACTGGATAGAAAAGTTGAAGGCAGAAAGCCATTGGCCTTCAGACAATCTGGTCAAGTGGCCAAAGGTGCTGGACTGGTTGTTATCGGTCATCCTTCAGGTCTCCCTACTAAAATTGCAGGGGGAGCGAACGTCAGATCTCTTGAAAGTGGATACCTTGTAGCAAACTTAGATACGTTTGGTGGAAACAGTGGTTCTGCCGTGTTCAATGCCACGACAGGTGAAGTTGAAGGTATTCTCGTTAGAGGAGAGCTCGACTATGTTTCTGATGTGGTTGATGGCAATGTTTGTAAGAGAGTAAATAAATGTGCCAATGATGGATGTGATGGTGAAGATGTCACAAAGATCACCGTGGTTGAAGGAATTCCTGCCAGCCAGATTCCATCTCTTGCTGACGTGAAGAAAAATGTTTTTGGTGGTGTTTATGCTCTAACTTCTATGGGTGGAGCTCTTAAATACAGCGCATTTGAACTAGATAACTCAGTAATAGGTGGAAAGAAATTTCTAGATCTCTGTGGCCTTCAATCGGCCTTGAGTTCAGATAAATCAGATTGGACGGCCCAAGCGCTTGGAGAGTGTGACAAGGTTACTGCCGAGCTTGAAACGGTCTATGATACCTTTGTTGATCAGATGCTCTAATCTAACAGTCAATTTTCATTAATTCAGGGTCCTTAGGGACCCTTTTTTTGTCCCTTTTTTCTCAACTAGGCCCTGATTTTTCACGAAAAGATGATGTGAAAATATTCCGACTTATTCTCTTTAGTTTTCTCCTCTTTTTGGTCTCCTGTTCGAGTCCTGTTCTTGACTCTCGTATTCCAAATCAGAGCGCAAATGGCTGCCATGAACTGGTCAGTGGAATCCTCAATGGTTCCGACTCTGATATCGTAGATCGGTTCTTCTTAAAGAATCCGGTTTCTACTGGAAATGTCGACTATCAAATTAATTTTGATAGGGTTGAAAAGTGGGTCAAAGAGTTTCCCTTTCAACATCGAAACCAAGTTCAGGTCTCTAAGCTAGGTCGCTATGACGGGGAGGATGTCATGCGTATGGATATTCCTGGTTGGGGAGGTGGTGATAAAAAGAAATTAATTATTACTGCCGGTGTTCATGGAAATGAGTCAGCAGGAGTTGGAACCTTGATCAATGTTGTAGAAAGATTTCTCTACAATCCGAATATCAGAACTCAATATGACATAACGATCATTCCTTATTTGAATCCAGGTGGACTCAAAAACAACATGAGAAGACTCAATAACGGAGTTGATTTCAATCGGACTCTTCCAGGGGGGAGAAGTACTGAACAAAAAATCACTCGTTTCTTGAAAACAGCATTGGCCGGTGAGAAGTTTGACTTTGGTATGGATCTTCATGAGGCACCTTTCAGAGACAAATTTTTTGTCATTAAAATGTTTGAAGATGATGATAATCTCACAAGATCGGTACTCGATGGGATTCCTAAAAAATATCTAACGACCAGTGAGAATGGAGAGTATCCTGGCTTTATGTACAGGGCCCATGTTCCTGGAACTGAACCTTATCCAAGAACATCGGAATATGTTTCTTATGAGCTCCATGCCCCAGGTGAAGTTTCTTCATTCAATAAAGGAACTGTGAAGAGCTTTTTTTATCATCAATTAGGAGCCGAACACAGTTATACTTTTGAGAGTCCAGGACAAATGGATTTGGAAGAAAAAATCAAAATCTATACTGAAATTGTAGAGCGCTATCTCAAAAACTATTTGAACCTGCCCTAATTAAAGCCTACTGAGGGAAGCCAAGAATGATGTGTCCCTGTCTGAGATAGGGAACGATGGATTCATCAGGCTTTGGAAACGGGGCGGAGTCTAGAGTCGCTTCCATTGCCCTTCGATCAAATTCTTCGTCTCCAGAGGATTCGATTATTGTGTGACTAAGAAGTCTTCCTTCTTCAGATAAAACAATCTGAATTCGACAGCGTAAATCTTTACCAAGTAGATAAGAAGGCAATTTCCAAAAAGGTTTGATATGTGGAGGAAGAGATTCCAGGTATTGATGAAAACCACCAAGATCTGGATCCCTTTTTCCTGCCACTAGGGCCATGCCTTTACTGATTTTGTTTCCTGCTAAAAGAAGAACCTTGGGTTCTCCCACTGGACGATTACCGGAAGGGACATAAGTCGATTCATTCTTCGCAATATTTTTAAGCATATTGAAGAAGACTTCCCGTTTTCTTTCTACTCGAGTGTTGGCGACTCTGATTTTTTCTAATTCTTTTAATTCTTGAACTGTATGTGTCGGCATGCCAATGATGTCCACCCTTTGGCCTTCTTCTACTAGAGTTACTTTGATTTTCTTTTCAGTTGTAGGAGGGGCTTGATTTTCGAATTCTGTGGATCTCATGAAGTGGTTCAATGTGAAATAAATGATTACATGAAGTGTGATTGATAGAGTCAATCCGATTGGAAATGAAAATCCATTGTGCATGGACTGATTTTCGTTAGCCAATTTCTTTTTGATCAATATGTGTGTCAAGATACACTACTCCTGATACTGACATCATAATCAAAAGACAACCGATTATTCCACTTAAAGTTAGGCTTTCTCCTAAAAGCCACCAGGCAAAAAAGGTGGCAAAAGGGGATTCCATGAGAAATATGGAGGCCGCGACATAGGGTTTGAGTTTTTTCTGTCCCCAAGCCTGGAGAGTGAATGCAATCAAAGATGAGAAGAGAACAAGGACAACCAATCCCATCCAAGACTTGAATGAAAAATTTGCAATACTTCCTAGATCGACAGATTTTCCAAAAAGGCTTAACAGGCCCAAATGTAAAAGAGCAAATAGTCCACCAAAAAGGGATTGAGAAAAGTTCTGGTTCCATGCTGTTTTGAATTGTTGGACGGCCTTTTCCATGATGATGATTTGTGAAGCTCCAGCAATGGCAGCACCAATTGTCAGAGCGTCACCAATATTGAATGAATCGAATCTTAAATCACAAAGTAAGGCCACTCCAAAACATGCCAAAGAAAGATAAAACCAAAGACTTTTTGGATAATGTCTTTTTAAAAGAACCATGGCAAAAAGGGGAGTAAAAACGGCATATAGAGTTGTAAAAAAAGCACTTTTAGCAACCGTTGTATATTGAAGCCCGATGATCTGAAGGACAAGGCATATATACATAGAAAAGGCACACTTCAAGGCAACACTGTAGTTTTCTTTGAATTCCTTGAATCCTCTAATTATGCTCATGCCTATTAGTGCGACAATTCCCATAAAGGAAAAACGTAAGATGTTTCCGAAGTGTGCGTCCGTCGATTCCATTAACCATCGTAGAGCAATAAAGGCGAAGCCCCATATCAGAGCAGCAAAAAGAAGAGCAATAAAAGAGAGCGCTCTATTCATAAGAATATTCTATTTGGTGATACATTTTTTTAGTTCACTTAATACAGAGTCAAGCTTTGGTGAGATGTAACGTTCTTTGATACTCTCTATGGCCACTGTCACATTGATCTTATTATCACCATTTAAAATAAAATGAACAAATTCTTGGGATATCATTAGGCACATCGCTAGAGGAGTGATTTGAGTGGATATATTCTGTGGATAGCCGATACCATTATGAGCACCGTGATGTTGGATAATAGTTTTTGAAACATCATCAGGAATACCTTTGACTGTCTTGAATCGACTCCCATTGGTGTAAGCATGCTTAATGAGCGCTTCTTTGGTTTCTTTTCCCATAATCGCTTTATTAAAATCTTCTTCACTTCTGATTCGAAGTTCTGCTTCATTTAACCCAATATCGGAAAACATGGCAGCATACATGATTGTTTGAAGATTCTGCTCGTTAGACCATGGAAATCTTTTTACCAAAGCATGACCTACAAGAGAGGTCATATAGCTAAAACGATAAGAATAGGGGGCGTCTGTTTTGTAAACATGATTGAGAAGACCTTTAAAATCTTTTCTTTCTTTTAACTCTGACATTAGATCGCCAACAGATTCCATCGCAAGCTTGGTACTCATCTGTGAAAAACCGATTTCAGTCATTTGCTCAAAAGCTTTTTTATGAATGTCTTCAAAACTTTCGAATTTAATATCTTTCTTTTCACTCTTTTGTTTGAAAAAATCCAAAAAGAGTTTACTAATCTCTTTAGAAAACTCATCTTTCTGAGCTTGGGATACATAAATATCTTCAACTTTAGATGAGTACTTGGAGATGAAATCTCCTGGAAGCTTGTCTCCTGTATTTATCAATTTAACAAATTTGTGAGAATCTCCATCTTTCCTTTTGAGATAAATATCTACAGGAAGAATATTAAAGTATTTGAGATTATCTATTTTGACAGGAGCATAAGCTGAGTCTTCTTGTGAAAGAAATTCTTCGGAAAACTTCTTCGTAACAAGGCCTAAGAGTTGATTTGGATCGTCAATCCTATCAATGAGCATTAGTCTTGGATGATCTTTCTTTATCGTCCCACTTACTACAATCATCTCGATATCTTCTTTTTCTTCGAGAACGTAATCAATCAAGGCAAGGCGCTCATCAAATTGAGTTGAGTTATTAATGATGACGAGTTTGAGATCTGGAAGGAGGTCAATAAACCCTTTACCTTCAGTAATAGTGAGTTTGGGAATTACTTCAAGAGAGTCATTCATCTTGAGATTCATAGAAAGCAAATCGAGGAGCTCTTGCTTCTCCTCAAGAATAAGAATTTGCATGGAGCTTAGTTCTCTTTAATACCGTTGTTGTCTGCTTTCTTTTTCGCAGAAGTCGCTTCTCTCTTATAAATATAAGGAGAATTGTTCACAAGTGGTTCTCCAGAAGGAAAAGAATAGTCTTCTGGAAGTTCACTCCAGCCATAGCCAGAAACTTGAACGTTATTGTGTTTGAAATTGTTTTCTCCAAATATTTGAGCCATCTTTTTATGGGCATCAGCTGCTGTTGATTTGCTCAATTCTTCCGAAGGCATTGCGAGATAACCCCAGCATGCTCCACCCAAGAAAATACCAGTTACCATGCACCAAGTGTCGAGGTTACCAACATCGTAACTTTTATAATATTCAAATTGAGCGGTGTGAAAAAGGTCATCTACTATCGTAGCTTCGTACTTCATTCTGATACTTGAGCAAGAGCTCAAGACGACCAGTAGATTCAAGATGATCAGTTTTCTCATGTAATAGCTCCAAATAAGAGGCGTCTCTTATATGATAATGATTTCTTGCGTTTAGGTAAAGGAATGAGTTTTTGCTGGAGCGTTTTTCTCAACTAAAGGTTGAGCTTGTTTTTCACACAGCGAACGACATTCAGCCCTGGATTCTTTTCATAGCTCTCTTTGCACTCATCAAACTTAGCTTGGGCGTGGTTCTGGCAGTGTTCTTCATCGCTGAACTTGGGATGCTTCCTGTTTTTCATGCAAAAGTAGATCAGGTTTTGTTTGATTTCAGTGATCTTCTCTTCGCTCAATGGCTTTGGCTTGGGGGGAGGTGGAGGTGGTCTGTTGACGATCTCCTGTCTTGGCTTGATTCTTTTATAGCTTCTTCTGGAGGAGCTTCTATTTTGATTCTGTTCACGATCTCGAAGTCTCAATAATCGATATGTTTCGAGTGCTCTCTCTCTTTCAATATCTTGAAACTCATCGTCTGTACTTTGAGAATAGGTTTCTTTAGTTTGCTTTGGTGGAGTGGCGCAGGAAAAACAAAGGCCCAATATGAGGGCCGTTTGTAAGATATTTTTTAAAGACTGAGACATTAAAAATCCCTTATATCATCCGCGAGTAAAGGTTCATCGATGAAAGGGTTTCTGTTTTGCTGGATCTTGAAAATCTCATCATTGCGCTTTCTTTCTTCAGCATCAACAGGATCTTCACGATGCCATTCTCTCAGATATCCTTCCTCGAGTGGATCAATGTGAATTTTGTATCGAACTGAAAAATAAAACAAGGCACGGGCCACATTTCCTCGGTGATTTTCTGCAGGTTCAAACGCTGTCAAGCTTGAACCGATGGCCATTCCTCTTCTAGAGCTTTGACATGTTTTATTTACGGCCCTTCCATCAACCATAGCAAAAATATGGTTTGATCTTGAAGAGTTCGCACGGCTGTCTGCTGGGTAGAGGTGGTGAAGATCATTTTTTTGGACAAGAGCAGGAAAGTTTGGACTGAATCTACTTTGAGGCCACGTGTGTTCACAATTCAAATAATTTGGATCAGGAATTTTCCCTGGACCTACACCAAACTCACTGTCGAATTCTTTTTCACAGTAAACATCTTCGACGTAATAGCTATTTCCTGATTTTTTGAGGTGAAGCTGACCAAAAAGATATTCTCTCGCTTGCTTGTAAGAGATGTCTCTATCTTGGGTGAAGCAAGTCGAGCTCTCTGGGCACGATTCAACTATTCGATCGGTTTTTCCACCTGTCTCGTGAATACCTGCAACGATAGCGAAAAGTTCATTTTTTAAAGCGGTATTTTTTAGTTTGCCTGAGGCAACATCATCTTGAAAATTTTTGGGGTAGTAGCTTTGGTTCAGGGAAGCCTGAAGTGTCGTCGAGAGAAATAAGGTCGCCACTAAAGTGACAATCATGCGTCCTTGCATACATACCTTCCTTGGTAGGTTTGAGACTCTAGAGAATGCTAACATCCTGAGCAATCCAAAGTCGTGTGTCTCTTCTTTAAAATTTTGTCAGGATCAGAACAGATTGACAAAAAAATTATGCTTTTAACACAGATTAACGGATCAAATTAGGCGGGAATAAAAAAGGCCCAGATTTCTCTGGGCCCGATTATTGGGGGGTATTTATCCTTTTTACGGGATAAAGCTGTAATTAAGGTAGAACGAGTTCAGTTGGCATATTGTTGTAACCCGTCGCAAGGTTATTCCACATATGCTTGTACTGAGAAGTGAAAGCTTCGTGAACTTCTGGAATATGGATCATATAGAAGTTTTCAAAGTTTGTACTAAAAGCAGATCCAGTCAGGTTTCCTGCTCCAGCAAACACAGATCCAGTACCATCTTCGTTTGTGAAGATGAGAAACTTATTGTGCTGAAGTTGAAGACTCTTTGGTTCAAAGATGTCATCAGCATAAGTTTCCATGTATTTTACTTCCATGCCTTGCTTTCTGAGGGTATTCACTTTCCCATATTCAGAGAGCGTATTTCTGCCCATTCCTTGGTCGTAGACACCTGTCCAATAGATGTCATCGTCCACAACAAGTTTGAACTTCACGCCTTTTGAAAGGTTGCGAGAGATCATCTTGATGAGGGCTCCATAGGAAAAGCGGTGTGCCGCCATATGCACTGAATCCGCTTCTCCCATGGCTTTGCCGATTGCGTTGGTTGCCTTCGTTCCGTCCCCAGGAATGAAGTAAACCTCAATATCATCCTCAGCTGGCGAGTCGATTCCGGCCCTACACTTTTGGATGTAACTAACATAGTCTTTTTTGCTTTCTGCATGATTAAGCATTCCATCTCTCAAGCACTCATGCATTCTTGCAAAATGAGAAACAGGAGAAGTTGTGATGAAGTGCCAGTTCTCGTGGTGAGTGGTTACTCCACTAGACATGTTTCCACTTGAGAAGGCAATACGAACACCTTGGGCATCTCCTGCATTGATCATGAAAAGTTTGTTATGAGCATAACCGAGGCCATTTTGGTTTCCTCTGGTTACTACATAAGGAGAGTTACCTGAGTCTTTGTTCTCGCAATCATCAAGGTAATTGGCAGTGGCCATTCTTCCTGGATCATCTTCATTGTTTGAGTCAAAAACCAAAGTAACTTTCAGGTCTCTCTTTTTAACAGCATCACAAATTTCTTTGGCAACAGTTCTATTTGAAAAAGAAAGGTAGGCCATGAAGAGAGTTTTGGTTTGTGGATCTCTAATCCAGTCAATTAGTCTTCTTTGAGGAGCATCATGGCGATTTCCACTTGCTCTTGAATCAGAAGATTTACAGTAAGCACCAGTAGGTTTTGAGTAGAGGAGTTCTCCACCATTACTCTCAACGTCTCCGTCGTAGGTGTAAGTCTTACAAATTGGATTAGTAAAAAGTACCTCGTATTTATAAGGAACGTAATCCTTAAGGCTCGTGGCAAAGGCCTGTGCGGTCATTGTTAGGAACAGAAGTCCCAAGATGTGTTTTGCGCCCGTCATTTCTACCCCCCAGCAAAAATGGCATGATTAATTCCTAGTGTTTATATCAACCATGGGAACTCGCAACAATAAGAATGATTTTATGCTTCCTATATCAAAATTAGGGGGACTTAAGATTACTAAGTGCCCGAATTTGCATAACTATGGCAGAAAAAGCAAAAGTCTGACCAAAATGGTCCGATAAGAGGTTTAGTGAAGTTATGAATGAGGTTCTATGCGAATTAGACAATATACCAGCGGCTACATCTATGTTCTTTCGACTGATTTCGGTCCTGGTAATGTGGTTTCAATTAACAAGTCTTTGAACGATCCCCAGAAACTAGTGGATCAAATCAATAAGAATCAGGATGCCAAACTTATGGGTGGCGCTCCTTTTGAAGTTCTCTATTCCAAGAAATTTGAAAACTGTAATGTCGCCGAGTCACTTGTTCATCAATTTTTGATTCAAAATGATTACTGTGCTGTGACTCCTAAAGATTATCAAATTTCTCTCGACGATGCTGTTCGTTTGATAGAAATCGCAGCTGAAACAGAATGCCTGTCACATGACTTGGTTCTTGAGGTTAAGCATCGTCAATGTCTGCCAAGTGATGCCACCAACTATTATATGTTGGGAACTATGTTCAACGGGCAATTTCACGAAGATAGGGGACAGCAAGTTGATCCCTTTCAAATAGATGAACTCGCGGCCTATTCATGTTTCTTGAAAGGTTACGAATACGGTGATGATCGTTGTATTTTTGAACTCGCCAATTGTCTTGAAAATGGAATTGGCGTTGAAAAGAACCTGAAACGCTCATTGGATCTTTACGATGAACTCTACCAGATGGATAAAATGGCCGGAGTAGGCGGAGTATTCAGAGTTTGTCTTCAAGATGAAAACCATTTCAAGGCCTCATCACTTTTACTTGATTACTTCAACTGGACCGATTCCCAGCAAGATGTTGAACATAAAAACACATTCAACGATTTGATTGAGACTCATGAATCATTCACTAGAGTCATGGCCAATTTTGTCTGGGATTCTTTCTATATCGAGGACAACTTTGAAATCCTTGAGCCATTCTCCACTCAACTTGAAGAGTTCCAACGTGGGATTTGCCTTCAGCTCGACAGAGACCGTGAGGCCTTGGAATCTCAAGGTTTTGCAGAATTATCGGCCAAGATTCTGACCTGCCGTGACGCGTTCACGAGCTTTGTTCGCAAGAAAGGTCACACCGCAGCGTAAAAGCTTCTATTCCTTGTCCGTCTCCCTTCCTTTTTGGTATATTTCCTTCGAACTCATCAAGGGGTGAAAGGATGTATGACCTGGTGATTATTGGTGCCGGACCTGCCGGAATCAGTATGGCAGCTGAGGCCAGAAGATCTGGAATCAGTGAAGACAAAATAATTATTCTCGAAAAGAGTGAAGAACATAGTTACTCCATTCGTAAGTTTTATCCAGATCAAAAGCTTGTAACAGCAAACTACAAAGGCCAAGCTGCTCTTTGTAAGGGTGTGATGTGTCTGACTGATACGTCCAAGCAAGAGACATTGAGTTTACTTGATCAGGCCATCGAATCTTACAAAATCAATGTTCACTACAAAGAAACGGTTTACAAGATTCAAAAACAGACTGATGGAACTTTTGTCATTGGCTCTGATAAAGGCGAGTACGCCTCGAAGACTTGCGTAATAGCCATTGGAATGATGGGAAAACCAAATAAGCCTGATTGGAGTATTCCTTCAGAACTACGATCTGATGTGGTCTTTGATATCACTTCTCAGAAAATTGAAAACTGTGAAGTTTTGGTTATTGGTGGAGGAGATTCTGCCAGTGAATACGCTCAGTATTTGAACCAAGAAGGAAACAAAGTTACTTTCTCCTATCGTAAAAATGAATTCTCCAGAATGAACGAAATCAATAGAGATAGTTTGCTTGAACTTTCAAAGCGAGGAGATGTCCCACTTCTTTTAGGATCTAACGTTACTGGAGTTGAACCTGGTACGACGAAGACCGTGAAGGTTAACTTCCAAGAAGATGAATTTGGAAGCAAAGAATATGATAAAGTTGTTCTCGCTCTAGGTGGAACCACTCCTAAAAACTTTCTTGCTTTATTAAATATCGATTTCAATGGCGATGATCCCATTGTCAAAGATGGTTTTGAAACATCAATTCCTGGACTTTTTCTGATTGGTGATTTGTCGGCCGGAAGAAAAGGCGGAAGTATTATCTCAGCTTTTAATTCCAGTCACGATGCCATGAAAAAGATTTGTGATAGCTATCTGACTTGTGAACTTTAAGTCTTTTTATTTTAAAAACTTAATCATCAGATAAAGCGACAACCCAATCATTACAAGATAAGTCAAGGCCGCTCCGGAAAATCTTCCGGGGCTAGTTCCTGCGTGATTTCCAAGTCCTAATGCATGAAGAAGTCTTGAAACAATCATTACAGAGCCAATTGTATGAAGCCAGTTTGCACTTATTCCTTTTAGCTCAGCAAAGGCCATTAAAATAAGTACTAGTGGAACAAATTCTGAAAAATTAGCATGGACACGAATGGCCCTTTTAAGTTCTTCTTTACCACCACTACCAATTCCTACACGAAGAAGTCGTCTCAAATTGATGACTCTCGCTGTCAGACCGATATAGAGCAGAGTTAAAATACCAGCGTAAAAGGGTACGACATCAAGTCCGAACTTGAATCCCATGTTCAATCCTTTTGAAAGAAGGTTTGTCACCGTGTTTCATCGATTATAAACTTTATCATTAGCAAATGGATAGCAACTTTGAACCAAGGCAGGTTAAATGAGCATTGGAAGCCGTATAACGGGAGTAGGTTCCTACGTCCCTCCGAAAGTCCTCACCAATTTTGATATTGAAGAAATGATGGAAACATCTGATGAGTGGATCCAGCAAAGAACAGGTATCAAACAAAGACGTTGGGTTGAGGAAAATGTTTCAACAAGTGATCTTGCTGTTGAAGCTTCCAAGAAGGCCATTGAAAATGCAGGACTGACAAAAGACGATATCGACATGATCATCTTTGCAACTTTGAGCCCTGATCATGATTTTCCTGGAACAGGATGTTTTCTTCAAGCAAAACTAGAAATGCCAGCAATTAGTGTTCTTGATATTCGTCAGCAATGTTCAGGATTCCTTTATGGATTAAGTATCGCTGATAATTTCATTAAGGCCGGAACACATAAAAATATTCTTCTTGTAGGTGCTGAAATTCACTCCAAAGGTTTAGACAAGACTCCTGAGGGAAGAAATGTTGCCGTTCTTTTTGGTGATGGAGCAGGAGCTGTCGTAGTTTCCAGAACAGAGGTCAATAGTCCCACTGATTCACATATCATCAATCATTTTCTATACGCTGATGGTGCTCATGCAAAAGAGTTATGGTTACCAGCTCCAGGAAATGCTTTTGGAGCTGAGAGAATCAATAAGGCCATGCTTGATGAAAAACTTCAGTATCCACAAATGAATGGTAGAAACGTATTCATCCACGCCACCAAATGTATGGCAAAAGTTTTGGGTGAAGCTCTACAAAGATCCGGAACAGATATTAATGATGTGGATATATTCCTATTCCATCAGGCCAATCTTCGAATCAACCAGAAGGTGGCAGAAATTCTCCAAATTCCAGAAGAGAAAGTTTTCAATACAATTCAAGATTTTGCCAACACAACTGCGGCCACTATTCCAATTGGAATGGACGAGGCCATTAAGGCCGGGAAACTCAAACCTGGAATGTTGGTGGCATCTGCTGCTTTTGGATCTGGATTTACATGGGCATCAGCTCTTTGGAGACAATAATGAAAAAACTTCTTTTTATTGCAGCTCTTTTTATTTCTACCGTAAATGCTGCTGATTGGACTGCTTGTCGAGATTCCGATTTGGATCCAACGAGAGTCGGTCAGTTGAATATGCAATTGATTCCTGACATCAATGGTGAATGTATGATTTCCCTTGGAGATGGAGTCAATTATCCGAAGTATAGAAGTTATATGTTCTCTACTGCAGGAGATTTGATTGTGTTTAATTCCTTTGGAGATGGTTCACCATCAACTTCTACGGGTGCCAGATCATATATTCTGTTTCCAAGAACCAATCCTCTCGAGTTCAAAATTGAAGATAACAACATCCATATTAAAACTCCTAGTGGTGTTATTTTTGTCTTCAGTGGAAAGAAAGGTGATCTTGTTGCCATTCACGGAATGTATTTCACTCTGGATGACGAAGTCAGAGGAGATAATAATGGTGGACTTGATCTTCATCCATTCAAAGGTTTGATTATTGATGAAGGTTGGAGACAAGGTGAGCTTCCAAGAGTTGATTTCAAAAGATCTTCACAGTTCAAAGATGGTCATGGAAATTTTTGTAAAGTTTTGAACTCTGATATCTTTGAGGCAATTATTGACAATAGTGGAGCTATTGACGGAGCAAAGCTTAAATTTGTTTCACCTGGAGATATGAGATATTTCTTAGAAAACAAATGTCCTCAAATCAAGTACTGATCTGATTTCAGGTCAAGAATGCAAGGCTTGACCAGTAATTATCAAACGCTTCTTTGGGGGAGATGGATTCCAAACGAAACTTCTTCCCCGGCTTCATTTGAACAAGAATAGATTTTCCTAATGCAGAAAGAACTCCAAGTTTTGGATAGCCTCCAACAGTTTGACAGTCATTTAAAAGAGCAATCACTTTTTTAGGGTTAACCACTTGTAGTGAGCCAATGGCAATTGGTTCTGAGGAGAGTTGATCTCCTTTATAGTGGAGTCCACTGGCCGAGAGATAGGCCCCCATACGATCAAAACGTTCTTCTTTAACAAGTTCTACTCTTTCAGAAGTGAAGTCGTTGTTTTGGTATGCAGGGAAATAAGGAACTCGATCAAATTGTCTCTCAACAATTCGAAACTGATCAGGAATCATCTTACTTCCACTTCGGCTGCATTCATCATATTCAAAGAGAGTTTCATTAACTTTTGGAAAAATTATTCTCTCACGTTTTGGAATAGAAACACTTTCTAAAAACTTTTGCCGCTTGAAGCCACCTTCTATTCCTATATAGGCAACTTGACCCATTCGAGGTCCCTTGGAGATCAAGATAGTTCCTCTAGGGAGAAACCATGTTTTTCCTGGAAAAAGAGGAACTCCCAAATTTGTTTCAATTCCCAGATCCGCTCCAGTTAGAGATAAATGGGCATCAAGGGTTAGTTCCATTTCAAGTCCACCTAGAACGATTTCAAGAACAGGTGTTGTTGAAGGATTTCCTAAGAGATAATTGGCCCAACGGTAGGAAAGCTCATCGAGAGGACCTCCTTTCGAGTATCCTAATTCCCTTGCTTTCTTTCGTCCTAAATCTTGAAGTGTAACTCCTGGATGTGAAGTATTGAGGATTAAGCTCATTCCAGTTCTCCTCCTAAGGACAGAAAGTCCTCGCGAGAGATTGGATTGAATTTCACCTGGCTACCAATTGCGAATGGATAGGTGAGTTCACCCTCTTCATCTAAAAGATCAATAGGAGTTCTTCCTATTTGGTGCCAACCCCCTGGACTGTTTAAAGAGTAAATAGCAGTTTGATCTTCAGCAATCGCCAAAGTTCCAGCTTTGACTTCTTTTTCAACTTTCTCTTTTCTTGGAAAATGAAAGAGGGGATCAGTTTTTCCAAGATAGGCAAAACCGGGAAGGAAACCTAGACAGTAGATATCATAGACTTTTTCAGAATGGGCCTTGATGATATCTTCTATCGATTTCTTTCTTGCGTTAGCTATTAGGGGAAGATCGGAACCCACTTCTTGTGCATAATAAACTGGTATTTCAATGATATTGATATCACTCATTTCAATTGTTTCAGGTTGAAATGCGTTGATGATAGAAAGTATTTTTGATTCAAATCTTTGGGGAGTGTAGTCCGAATAAAAAGGGGACTCTATCAGAATGCTGTCATACGAAGGAATGATGATTCTATTTCCAAAAAAAGGATCAGCTGTAATTTTCTTCCAAAGGCTCGTTACTGAATTAAGAGTGACACCTTTTTTGAACTTGACCAAAAATCCAAACTCACTAATTTGGGAGACTTCAATTTTCATTGATGGTCTCCTTGATTAGACGAATGTTTTCAACCAATAACTCGTTGTCTCCGTGAAGACAGAGAGTCTCTACGAAAAGTTGTATTTCACTTCCATCCTCTGTCAGAACTTTGTTTTTTTTCAAAGATTGAATTTGTTGAAGAACTTTATCAATATCATCATGAACGGCATTAGGCCTTGATCTCGGAGTCAGTCGACCATTTGGAAGATAAAGTCTGTCGATAAAACCTTCCTTTAATACTTTTTCACTTTTAGTAGAAGAAAAAGGTGAGCAGATATGAATCAAATCTTTGGAGATTTCATCAATCGTTTCTTGAACCACTGAAAAGATTTCAGGATTTGAAGTCATATCGTTATAGAGAGCTCCATGAGCTTTGAAATAAGTGAGTTCTCCTCCAAAAGAGGATACTAATTTAGAAAGCCAGTCCCATTGGCGAAGAAGTATGGCCCTTAATTCTTCTTTAGAAAGAGTATGAGAAATCCTACCGAAATTTTTTCTATCCTCATAAGAAGGATGTGCGCCTATTGCCACGCCATGATTAAGACAAATTTCAATTGTCTCTTTTATATGATCCTCATCTCCCGCATGTTGATTGCAAGAAATGTTGGCTATCTCAATATAAGGCGCAAGCGTATGGGCGATATTTCTATTGTCCCAATGCTGTCCCTCGCCAAGGTCGGCATTTAGTTTCATAATTACTATTTTAAGGTATTATTGAATTCATGAAAAAGCTTTATGTGCTGATTGATGATGATGAATTGGTGAGAATGACTTGGAAATTTAAGGCAGGGGCCTCGAATGTAGACTTTAAGGCGTTCTCTGGAGTTGAGGACTTCATGCAAGCAGCTGATCATCTTCCTAAAAATTGCTCTGTCTATATTGATTCAAATCTCGGAGATGGCATCAAAGGTGAGGAAATTGCAGTTGAAATTTCCAGAATGGGTTTTTCTGAGATTCATCTGGCCACAGGAACTGAGGCCAGTGATTTGTCCTATGATAAAAATATCATCAAGTCTGTGAGAGGCAAGGAGCCTCCCTTTTAGACGACGTCTAGCTTCTTGTCTGAAAAATCTACAACAAACTGTCTGAACTCTAGAATATTATCTGTCGTGAGATCATCGTAAAGATCAGCACGATGTGGAAGAATATCGTAGAGCAGTTGTTCCATGGCAAATTGAATGGACTGCATTCCTAGATAGAGTTTGATGAAAAATTGGATGTCTCCAGCTTCCCAAGGCTCTATAAGCTCTTCAACATCACCATGGTTGTCACAAGCTTCACAACCTTCACAGTTGCCTCTGTTCATGATGTATTGCAAATGATGGTGTGTCTGAGAGGCGATAAGCATTTCTCTTTCTTGTCCACCTTCAGAAAATTTATCGATAAGCTCAACTGCGAGATGTTGGTTCTCTTGTATACACACAAAAAGATGCTCGTAGAATGTTGCATAAATTGAAGCAAACATAATGTCTTCTAGAAGATATTCAATCAGCTGCTGATCACTCTCAACAGTTGTTTCTAGTTCTTCGAGTGCTCGAATTGCAAGAAGAAAAGGGAAGTTCGTGTCACCTTCAAGTCTTGTGAAAAAAGGAATAAAAGGGTTTGAATCGTGGTGCTTCTTGGTTTTGTTTGGCCCAATAGCTCCAATGAACTTTTTCATGAGTGTCATGACCGACTTCCTTGTTAGGTCTTATACCAGTATATATCATTTTTGTTTGGAAAGAAATCAAGGTGACGAATCAAAGAGTGAGACACTCAACTATTCGGCCTTAATGACCTCCTCAAGCTCCAGATCGGTATTTCGCTTGATGGAGTTTATAAGAAAAAAGATTATGCCCATAACCATGACCATCATAGGCACAGTTATCACTGGAAAGCTCAAAAGTGTCATTTTTCCTAAACTCTCATTAAATTTCTCCGAGCCTGTTTCGCCTTCGAGAATCCAGACAGCTAAAACGAAATTTAAGACAGCTGATAAGAAGAATGTCCCCGCTAGAAGGGTGTTACTGAGCTTGATATTTTTTTCGAAGAGTTGATCGTGACCTTTGTTCTTGAACGCCTCATCAATTTTTGGAATGTCCATGATCTGATCTAGAAAGAGTCGAACAAGTGGTTTACCCATAACGGCCGAGACGAGAACACCAATACCCATAAGGGCTGGAATCGCTGTTTCTTTGACTACCATCCAATTTTTATCGAGCTTAAGAAGTCCAATTCCTCCGGTCATAAGAACTGAAAATAGACCTAGGAGAGAGAAAAAATTTGTCTTTCCCTTTGAGAGGAAATCCCAAAGCCCATATGAAATTGGGAAGGCCAAGGCCACAACCAAGCCCCATACCGGACCAAGATAGTCAGCATTGCTGAACTTCGTCATGATGACAGAAGGAATAATGACATTGAGTCCAATATTGATGAGAGGGTTTTCTTTATGGTGTTTAGCGGCTTCAGACATGCTCATTAGAATAGTCCTAATATCCTTGATTAGCTATTAAAAATTTATCTTACTCCTGCACTAGGGCATTGAAACAAATACTTACATAAGCTTTGTTTTCTGGACAACAAATTACCCGTACGACTTAATTATATAAATGTTATCGTCAACAACTATCAAGGAAGATTAAATGAAGCGATCAGTAGGATTCTTTTTATCCCTTCTTGTGTGTACATCTCTTAATGCACAAGATTTCGATGGATACATTGTCAAACTAAAGCCTGGCAAAAGCCTCGACATGAAGTCACTTTCAAATGCTAAAGAAATTAGCACGAGTTTCGGACAATTCGTAAAATTTGAAGGAAACGAAAAATCAATTAGTGCTCTTAAGTCTAATGACGCTGTTGAGTATGTTGAACCTAACTATATCTACACTGTAGATAACACTCTTGATTCAATGAAAGCTGTTTCAGATCCAAAATTTGCTGAGCAGTGGGGACTTAAGAACACTGGAAAGAATTCTGGTGGTTGGTGGACACCTGGTAAAAAAGGTGAAGACATTAATGCTGAGAGAGCATGGCAAGTTACTAAAGGTAGTAAAGATGTCATCGTTGCCGTAATCGATACGGGAATTGATTGGAGACACCCTGATCTTAAAAACAATCTTTGGGTAAACGAAGCTGAGCTTAACGGTGAAGAAGGTGTTGATGATGACGGAAACGGAGTTATCGATGACATTCACGGAGCTGACTTTGCTAATGATGACGGCGACCCAATGGACGGACATGGACACGGAACTCACTGTGCCGGTGTTATCGGTGCTAGCCATGACAGAACAGGTATTGCTGGAGTTATGGCCAACGTAAAGCTTATGGGGATTAAATTTCTTACTGACTCTGGTTCTGGTTCAACTGCTGACGCGATTGAAGCTGTTAACTATGCTATCAAGATGGGAGCTCATGTGATGAGTAACTCTTGGGGCGGTGGCGGAAAATCTGAAGCTCTTAAAGAAGCTATCGTAGCAGCCAATGATCAAGGAATCACTTTTGTTGCCGCTGCTGGTAACTCAAGAAGCGATAACGACGCTAAAGAAACTTATCCAGCTAACTACAGAGTTGATAACGTGATTTCTGTTGGAGCTATGGATGGTAACGGGAACAAAGCTTCATTTTCTAACTACGGAAAGAAAATGGTTCACGTATTCGCTCCTGGTGTGAACATCCTTTCAACTGTTAAGAATGGTGGATACCAAAAAATGAGTGGAACATCGATGGCCTGTCCTCATGTTTCAGGTATTGTTGGTCTTCTTATTTCTAACAACGCTAACCTTAACCCTGTTGATATCAGAGACAGGTTGATGGGAACAGCGGTTGAGAATTCAAGTCTCAATAACTACACAGCTTCAGGTAGAACAGATGCTCATAGAGCTCTGACAAACACCAGAAACTAATCGCTTCTTCCAAATAAGCAAATAGCTAAAAGCCCGGTCTCGCCGGGCTTTTCTCGTTTTTGTGCCCTAAAGTATTTATCTCTAAAAGCCGATTAATAGGGTATGATGAAGTTTCCTCTGGTTCTCATATTCCTATCAACTTTTTCAGTCTTCGCAATGGGGAATAAGCAATCTCTGATCCTTCAGGGCACAGTATCTGAACAGATTGTGGTCTCTCAGACACAGATCGATGCAGATCAAGGAACCTTCTCTCTTACCTCGAATTCAGATCATCCCTATAAAGTGTATGTGACGGTCAATGGAAAGAAACAAGAGCTTTCTCCAGAAATGATTAGATCTCGCGGAAGGGGACCGGCCTCTACATCTAAAAAGATGAAATATAGCTTTTCTAAGTTCAAAGGAAAAAATCGTCTGATTAGCATTGAGGCGATTTAGCTCCTCCATTAAAATGGAATCATGAAAAAACTATTCCTCATTCTCCTTATTTTCGTTTCCAATATTTGTCACGCTTACAGGTTGAGTCCTATGGTTCAGACTTTCTCTTCTGAAGGCAAAGATGCCACGAAAACGTTTCTCATTACAAATGATGGGAAAGAGTCTATTTCATTGGAAGTTGTGGCAACGACTAGATTAATTGCTGTGGATGGAAAAGAAGAGAGAAATGAGTCTGAGCATTTCATGGTTTATCCACCTCAACTGACTGTTAAGGCAGGAGAGAGAAGAAGTCTAAGAGTTTCTTATGTCGGACCTAAAGAGACGCAACAAGAAGTCCCATATCGTTTAGTTGTCCGCCAACTTCCAGTTAATGTCGACAAGAAAAAAGACAAAAAGTCAGGGGCCCAAATAGATTTCATGTTTGAATATATTGCCAGTCTTTATGTTTCTAAAGACGGATTTAAACCAAATGTCACATTGGATAAAGTAGAAGAAAAAGGAAAACAACTTGAACTCACTTTTTCGAATAAGGGTTCCAAACATGGACTACTCAAAGATTTTGATTTTATGTTAGGCGATAGCAGCCTTTCTGAAGATATCATCAAGCCACTTCTTGGAGTTAATGTTCTTCCAGGTGGAAAAAGATCAGTTTTGATTTCTAAGCCTAAAAACTTTTCCAAAAACAGTCAGATTCATCTCAAAAAGAAGTAGTTAAGGCATTTTCAGTAGTTTTCTATTTGTATCTCTCTTCGTGTGGAATACGAAGAAAAGAGTGATTATTATAAAATCATAGAAAACGAAGTTTTGACTCAGTTTCATTCTAGGGAACAAAAGCTTCCTGTTCATGTCGAAGATGAGTTTCATAAGTTTCTTTCATGTGGACTACTGTCTAAAGGCTTTCTTAGAGTTGTCTGCCATCATTGCAAAAATGAAAAATTAGTTCCTTTAGACTGCTTATAGAATACAGTTTATCGAGCTTTACAGTCGGAAACTGACTTATCTTTGTTACAAATATAGCTACGCCTTACACCAGCTAATCCGTACAGCGTGTAGATTTCGTAAACGTCTTGATCAAACTTTTCCATAGGTCTGTTGCAAAAGTAGCCATAGCCATTTTGAGTTGCAGCTTTAAGTCGATATTGACAGGTTCCCGCCTGTTCGGCTTCAGCGAGTGTCGCATAACTTACAGTCATTTTATTAGCAGGGCTATGACATAACCAACGCTTATTAGAGGTCTCAAAGCAATAGGCCATTGCTTCTCGTCGTTCTTCCGTTTCGATCGGCTTTACTACAGACTCAACTGCTTTAGCATCATCACACTTCCAGCGTCCATCTTCATAGAGACTTTTTTTACCAATTTTAGCGCAATAAGCTTCAATCTGAGAATTAGAGGAGTTTATTTGGGGAGCGACTTTTGCGACCGCGTTTTGTATTTTAGTTTTAGACTCGGTTCTCTTTTGTTGATCATTATTGGCAGACTTCGCATTTGCAGCTGTTCCTGAAAAATTTGTTTTGTCAGTTCTCATCCGATCGATATTACTTAAAGTTTGTTCTGTTGAACGATCTAGCTGTTTATAAAACTCATTGTTTTTTTGTAGAGTCTCTGCAATTTCGTTTCCAAGATTTGTTTCCGGCATTTTGTTACGTCTAATACTTTCCTCAACTCGCTGAATTTCTTCACGATTTTTTTCTCGATACTCACGGTCTTCTTTGGCAAGAATAGAATAGACTTCATTTTCACTTTTAATTTTTTCAAATTCATTTTTCCAAAAACGTGATCTTTCAATCGGAGTAAGACTGTTGAGTTCAAGTGATACAGGTAAGACTTCACCTGTAGGGAGATGCCAATCATATTCAAGGACTGGATCAAGCGTCATGACTTCGACAGTCAGAGCGTCGAGTTGATATTTTCTTTCATTTTCTTCAAGGTTTCGAGGTTGATAATACTTAATAAGAGCATAAGAAGCCCCATCTTGAAAGACGATGAGTCTCGCATTAACAAGATTGTGAGCAACACTTTTTAAGTAAACTCCATCTGCAACAACTTTTCCATTTAGTGCCGCTGGTAGATATACCATAAAGCTCCAAATACGATCCGCAAATGGAAACTCATGTAAGTTCTTTACGTAGGTATGATAGAGGGGTTTGTAATCGGTATATTTGCCTCGGTAATTGAAGCTTTCAGGCTTTGTGTAGACGTACGAGACTGCTTCATCTCCAACATGTGGAAAAGATCTTACATCAGGTTCAATTTCGTAACTTTCACGATAATCGTAAGGCGGAAAAACTTTTATTGTGCATTTTCGTACTGACTTTGATTTTGGTACAAGATAGCCATAGTTTAAATGCATATTATCATTCATAATAACTTTTCCAGGCTCATTATTAAACTTATAGGGGCGTAAGTTAAAATTTAAGAATCCACTATATCCATAAGCCATATTCCTTAGTGTTTGTTCATCGAACGTCGGATTGTACTTGGGGTTGTGATATGACCAAACCACTCCCGTTTTAGGACATTCAGAAATTGCCTTGACGATAGAATCAAACGTTTTAAGATTTGATGCTTGGTCACCCTGGCTAGGCTTGCTTTTGTTGCTAAACATTGAGCATGAGCTAAGAAAAAATAAAAATATTACAATACGGATCACCATAAACCTCATTGAAAGATATTGAGTTCATTTTAAATCTCAAATGCACATATCTAGAATGATTTTTTGAGTTCACTTTTGCGACTATAATAGTCAATTAATCTTTATATAAAATGTTGATCTTAAGTATGGGAGGAATTGAAGTCCCTATTTCTATGCTTTAGATGAATCAAACTCTGTTACAACTTAATTCTATGAGGATGATTATAAAATAAACCGAACGGGTCAAAAGTTAATAGGTTGATCTCAAGGAATCTCCAATTGGGCTTCCAATCCACTTATCTGGGCCTCAATTCCTCCTTTTTGAGCCTGTAATCCGGCGAGCTCATGTCTTGCAGAAGCAGCTCCTCCAATGTCTCTATTCATCTCTAACGTAGAAATTCTGGATTGAGTTGATGCAATCATTCCATCAAGATGAATCAACTGCGCCCGAAGTCCTTCAATTTGGGACTTAATACTATCATTATTTGCAGCAATACTTTGCGGCGATTGGTTATTGGAAAAATCAGATTGATGACCTTGTTCATAAACAAAGCTTGATGAACAAGAGGTGAATAAAAGCAAGAGAATAATTATATTAACGTATTGAATAAATATAACCTTGTTAAT
>SBGE01000112.1 GCA_006226755.1 Deltaproteobacteria bacterium
ATTCCAGTTTGTTCATCTAGTCGATGAAAACCTTCGGAAAAAATTGGTGTTAAAAAGTGAAAGAGGGCACCAAAGATCAAAAAGAAAAAGAGAGTTTGCTTTTCTTTTAGTTTTTCACTTCTAAGCGGAGCGAGAAGCAGGTCTTTCACTTGCACTCCAACAGAGTCCAGGCCCTTGTTTTTTCGATAAATTTGAATGAAGAGAAATTAATCAAAAAAGAAGGAAGTGTTGAATATCGAATTTGGCAATCTCTCTCAAGTCCAAGCTTTGCCCATTTGACCCTGTCAACGATCTTGTAAGTCGTTTCTTTTGAAGCCAACATTTCATTGATATCAGAATACATTTTGTAGTTCAGATCAGATGATTTGAAGAAATTTGCAGGATGATCAATCGGGCGGAAAATATTTGTTCCATACAATTGAACATTATTGATCTTCGAAGAGTAAAGGTAACTCATTAGATTGACCATGGAGTTCGCTGGTTTGAAGGTGAAGATCATCAAGAGAATAATATTTAGTCCCCAAGTCAGTCGCAGAAGTTTTCGAAACCAATTTTTTCTCGTCATTTCTTTGAGGGGGATATTCATTCTTTGAAGATCTACATAAAAAAGAGTCATCAAGATTGGCGTGAAACAGGCGATAGGAAACATGTAGCGAAGTGCTTTAGCGGAAATCGCTGAATGAATCACAAGTAGAGGAAGTGTTGCCCAAGTGAGTAGATGCTTTGGATTGGTCATCCAAAAAAAAGTCACACCAAAAACAATGAAGAGGCTTATAGGTGGAACTCCGCGGGCAAAAGTCAGTCGGAAGTAGTCATACCAAGGCATACCACCCCAGCCAGCTTGCTTATTAAGAACTAAGTTTTCATAAACATAATTCCATGGAGTAAAAGTCCATTCTCCGTAGCCCCATTTAGCTATAAGAATCTCAAGACCGAAGCAAACAATAATGGCAAAGGCCTGAAGGATAATTCCTTTGTAATAACGATTTCCAAGAAAAAGCTGCCAAAACCAAGCAAACATAACGGTGAAGCCCATTTGAAATCTGAACTGAAAAGATAAACCCATCAGAAGACCGATTGCGAAATGAGTTCGAAGCTTATTCTCTTTTTCATTCAATGTAATCAGTGCAATCGCTAGAGCGAAAAGAGCACCACTCATGCTTTCACTACTGGTTCGACTTTGGATGAAGGGCATGAACCATAAAAAATGTGTAAGGAGAATGGCCCATTTTGAGTACTTGAAATCTTTGATCCACTTAAGTGTGGCAAGATTTAAATAAAAAAGTGAAATGAAGCCGATGGCACTCGTAATAAGTCTGAAAACAAAGGCCATGGTAAATGGGCTTCCGAGACCAATCCAAGTCATGGGTTTGGCAAACAAGTAATACAGTCCTGGCTGAATCCACGAGCGCATCTTGTGGGGATATTCCCAAGTGAGATCGGAAAAACTTGTGAAGCCAAGTTTTGCACCTAAAAATTCATAAATTTGATATTGTTCATCCCAATGGTAGAAGCCAGTTGAAAAAATGGCCGAGAGAAGATGTAAAATTCCACTAATAATCAAAACTTTCTTTAAAAAGATTTTGATTTCAGTATTTTCGATATAATGGTGAAGAACTTTCATGCGGTCTTGGTTCCAACAATAGCGACAGTATCACCAAAGGTGATTTTGATAGGACGTTGTAGTGCTTTATCCATATCTCTTGGAAGTTTGAATCTTGGCATAATCATCGACATAGCCTTGTTCACAAAATAAGAAAAGTAGACATAATAACTAAAATGCCGGTGCTCTTTCATGACAAAACCAGAGCGATGTAGCATATCGACATAACCTCGGTCACTAAAATACCAATAATGCATATCCATAAACCATGGCCAGAAAGGTCCAAGGAGAAGACACCAGCTTGATTCAATATTGATTGTACTGAAGATGACTTTTCCACCGTCTTTAAGAAGCCCGTTAATAAGTTTTAATGTTCGAATGGGATCGGGAACGTGTTCGATAACATCCCAAAGGATAATGGTATCGAACTTCTTATCTCCAAAAGCATTGGTCTCAACAGCTTTTTCAAGTGTTCCTTGAAAAATTTCAGCTTCAGGATTTTTTTCTTTATTGTATTCGCAGGCATGCTTTGAAGGCTCAATGCCTGTATATGTTCCAGCTTTTTCTAGGACACACTTGGTGAAGGCCCCATAATAGGCTCCAACCTCAAGGATGTCTTTTCTATCAATATATTCTGAATACTGTTCTACCAATTTATTGTTGGTGAGATAGCGGGCCGGAAGGTTTCGGATGTACTCTTTGTCTTCGACGTCCTCGTAAAGTTGAACTCCGTCCTCACCTTTCGTGTTACCGTCATCTTTTCCGAGGAAATCGAGAAAACCATTTTGGCATTCCGGACAATAATAGATGTCAGGGTATTGAGCGTGATCGAATGATGAGCAGGCAAAGCTTCCAAGATCACCTTCAGAAACTTTTTTCCGGCGGGCGGGATAAAGAAGAGTACAGTCAGAAAAACCACAAAGTTTGCAATGAACACCAGTTTTCTTTTTTCGTTCTACGGAGTTGATGAACTTTGCAAAAGCGTAAAGAAAAACAGTGGAGCCAAAAAAGAGAAGAAAAGCGTCTCGAATATCTTCAAATGAAGCTAGGCCAATAATCAATAAAGGTATTGAGGCATAAAAAGCGGTCTTGCCTCGAAACCGTCTAATAAGGCTTTTGAGATAAATCATAGTAATTCCTGCGATGAGGAATTTTAGCCTGCGAGCCGCTTTTCGTCAGTAGTTTTAGTGTACTGGACGGACCACGTAGACGTCACAAGGAGCATGCTGCACCAAGTAGAAGGCGAAGCTGTCCTTGAAGAAGCCAGTGATTCCTTGCTCGCCGCGGGTAGCGGTGATAGCGAGCTCGGCCTTACGCTCTTTGAGGTAGTCTAGGGCCACACGTTTGGCGTCGTTGTTGAAAACGATTTCAGTGTGCCAGGACTCAGAGTTAGTGTCGCTTGGAAGAAGTTCCATTTTGAGATCTTCCATTTTGGCCTTGGCGTATTCGGTGATTTGTCCGTGATCAGTTGAATCGACGATATGAGAAGGTAAACAGGCCTTCATTTTTTCGTTGTAAACAGTCATGATATAGACATGATTGGCATTTTTGAGAATTGGTGAGTTTTTGAGGCTCATCAATTGGTCAAAACAACCTTCTTCGAGTGAAACATCGATGACAACGCTTTCATATTTATTTTTCATGTCCAGATCCTTCTGTTTGGTTTCTGGGTTGATGATACTAGAAATGCTGTTTATCGGGAATGATTGAAGTCATTTTTTAGAGGTTTTGACTCAACCAGTTATCAAACATTTCCTTTGGCATCGCACCAGATTGCCGGTTCACTTCACTTCCATTTTTGAAGACCAAAAGGCTTGGGATTCCTCGAATGCCAAACTGCTGGGCCACACCAGGGTGGTCTTGAGTGTTGACCTTAAGGAAGATGGCTTTTCCACCAAAGGCCTTGGAGCTTTCTTCAAAAGTGGGAGCGAATTGAAGGCATGGTCCACACCACGGGGCCCAAAAATCTACAACCACTGGGACGTTAGCGTTTCTTAAAATTTTGGCAAAGCCGGTTTGATCCACCTCGCTTACTAGAGAATGCATAGGAAGATTAGCTCCACATTTTCCACAGACAGGAGTTTTGGATTTGGCCTCATCAACTGAGGTCATGTTGACGGCTTGGCAGTGGGGGCAATAACTCATTGTTTTATTCATACGTCCTCCGTACATTCAAGTTGGTGTCTAAATTCTATCTGACAAGGGGAGGATGGGCCTTGATCGCGATCAAGTAAGCAAGTGCTCGAAATCCTTCATGGAGAGTTTGCCGGTGAAAAGGTTGTCATCATCGTCAGGTAAGAGATCGTAGAAAAGTTGTTTCTTCATCTCTTGAAGTTCGAGAACTTTTTCTTCAACTGATCCTTTGATGATCGGGCGATAGACAGTGAGTTTGTTTTCTTGACCAATTCGGTGGGCACGGTCGATGGCCTGAGCTTCAACAGCGGGGTTCCACCATGGGTCCATGATGAAAACATAACTGGCGGCCGTGAGGTTAAGACCCACACCACCGGCCTTGAGTGAAATCAAAAAGACAGGAGTTTTGCCTTCTTGGAATTGTTCAACTTGTTGCTGGCGTTTTTTAATACTTTGAGAACCATCAATTCGCGAGAGTTTCCAATGTTTCTCTCGTAAGAATTGTTGAATGATATCCAAGTAAGTAGTGAACTGAGAGAAGATGATCGCTTGGTGACCTTCTTCCAAAATCTGCTCAAGAGTTTCCACTAAAAATTCAATTTTGGTGGAGGATATATTGTCGATTCGAGCAGTTTGTCCCGGCTTGTCTACTTGCCACAAGCACGACTGCCTGAGTGTTAGGAGCCCTTTAAGGATTTCACCGTATTTTTTCTTTGAAGGAGCACTTCTAATTTTATTTTTAATCGACTCAAGATTATTTTTATAAGTTTCCCATTCTTCTTCTTTGAGTTCGAGAAGCACATTGTTTTCGATCTTCGGAGGAAGATCAGTTAATACCTGTGCTTTTGTCCGTCTTAAAATAAAAGGAGAGGCCGTCTTCCGGGCAAGGAGACG
>SBGE01000098.1 GCA_006226755.1 Deltaproteobacteria bacterium
AACTCGAGGCAAAACTCTTGGAATTGAATATCAAGACGGAAATGTTGATTACATGCCCTATGATCAGCCCTTGGCAATAGCCAAAGATCCTGAATACGTACTACAAAACCAGATAGAGCATTTGATCGCCTCAATCAATGAAACTCTGGCTGAAAAGGGGATCTCTAAAAAATACCTAGCGAGACAACTTGGAACTTCTGATAATCAGATTCATAGATTGTTAAACCCAAAGATATTAAACAAGAATCTCTCTCAGCTTTATCACTTGTGTTCATTGATTGGTCTTGAATTTGAATTGAGAGTTACAGCTGCCTGAAATGACATTCTTTTCACATTGATTTAATCAATGAATCCGCTCGAAAATATGCATTTTTTTAAAATCTAGAATTCCCGTAGAGTAGGTTGTGTGAAACGCAGTTTGCAGATTGCAAGGAGTTGAAGATGAATGATGTAGTTTTAATATTGCTCGCGCACACGCCTCTAGGTGTTTATATCCTCATGAACTATAAAGAAGGCCGACTGGTCAGTAAAGGTTTTGATGAACAAAAATGGAATGATGCCATCAGGCGCAGCAAGAGCTATGGAACCGAGTCCTATAGAGGCTCACTAGAATGGCTGGAAACAACTCCAGCAAAGGCCATGCACGGCCAAGATTCAAAACAACGGAGGTCTTTTGAACAGACAATACAGTAGAGATGAAGAACTTATTATTAAAAAGCTAAGAAACCTAAAACGTAAAAAACCAGATTTGACTGACGTTGAAGTCAGTTATCAATCCAGGAAAGTAGGAGGTTACAAAGCTAAGATTACAGCAAGGTTAAGGAAACATACTTTGTTTCTCTCAGAGGAAGGAAAGAGTCTTACCGACACTATTTCCAAAATATTTAATAAGTTCAATCGAGTACTGGACAAGAAAAAGTACAAAAGAAAGAGTACGTTTCATCTCAGGGAGGCATCATGAAAAAGCAGTCTTTGATTCGAAAATGCAGGGAAAAACTTTTGCGCTTAAAAGAAGAGTATCAAAGATCTCTTCATCGTCCACGTAACTTTAAGAATGGTGGGGATCTCCTCGAAATGGCTACTCAGGAAACCCAGATCCACCACTCAAGTCATTTCAGATCGAGAATGAGCCGGATTCTCCCTGAAATTGAATTGGCCTTGGACCGAATTGATAAGCGGACCTATGGTATTTGCGAAGTGACAGGACTCGACATTGAACCAAAACGACTTCTCGCAGTTCCATGGACACGTGTCTCTCTCGCGGCCATGGAAAACGAGGCTTCATAAACGCTCAAGGACAATCACCCTTGAAAATGATTTTTGTCCGACTTCTTTTCTTCCGCTCTTAAGACACCGAGGCTGGGTCACGATTTGGTTAATGACCCAGCCTCATCTTTTCAAAATCCTGTTTAAGAACAAGTTCCAGCGCCGGATTCGAAATGATTCGTTTTGAATAAATCAAATAGTATTCGCAACTAACTTTTTCAAGAGATCCAATCTTGATAAGTTTTCCTTCTTTGACTAAGCCTTTGGCAGTGAAGTCAGGAAGAAAAATAAGACCATCTCCTCTAGAAGAAAGAAGTTTTTGAAGAGAGGTATCCTGAGTTTCGGCCACACGCTTAGGATGAACATGGTTTAGATGGAAGAAATGATCGATGTCCTGCCTGAGCCTGGAGTGGGTCGTGGGAAGAATAACAGGTTTGCCTTCAAGTGATTTAGGAAAACCTTTTTTGAGATCAGCAAACTCAGGTGAGGCATAAACCCCAATGGATTTTTTTAAGATTCGTTTGGAAAAAATATTCTTTTCTTTTTGAGTCGGAATGTCGTGATCAGAAATGATGACTTCAATCTGATGGGAGGCCAACATTCTAAATAGGGATTCAATATCATCTTCGTAGATGGAGAGAAAACATTCGGTTTTCTTGTGAGCAAAATCCACAATATCACTGATTAATGATTTAGGAATGGAGTCGAGGGCACCGACAGAAAGATGAATCTGGTTGGTGAAGGCCTTATCGTCAATCACCTGAACCAGCTCTTGTCCAAGGTCGCTGATCTTATTGGCGTATTCGAGCGCCACTTTTCCAGGCTCTGTCAGAAAGAGTCTTCTATTTTTTCGCTCAAAGAGTTTAACGCCTAAATATTCTTCCAGCGATTTAAGCTGCGAACTTAGCGCCGGTTGACCAACCAGAAGGGTTTCAGAGGCCTTGGAGATGGAGCCTAGTCTGGCGATCTCTTTGAAGTAAATCAGGTGGTGATAATTGATCCATTTCATGTCTTTTCCTTTATTGATTTGATCAATGGATTAAGAGTTTCAGATTACTTGAATCGATAGGGAATTGGAGCCTACATCGGTTAGACATAGAGGCCATCGTGAAGATGGCGAACTTTTGTAAAAGATCTTTAATTTCTATGGGTTAACGCAGTTTACTTTGGCGCAAAAGTGATTTGCGTTAAGCCTATGAAATGACTCGACTTTTAAAGAATTCACTACGTATTAGAAGAAAAGATACCGAAGAGTAGTCATAAATCTGTTTACTCAAAACTCTGGAGAATCCATGAGAAATACTTTTATGCTCACACTCTTTGTTGTGTGGTCATTAGTCGTCTCTTCTTGTTCAACCAAACCCTTTATCGTTCAAAAACCAAAATTCGATTCCCATGCTCAGTACCAGGGAAGAAGTTTGGCCAGCGTTGGTTATACAACTTTATCGCCACCAACACGTCGAATTGTTGTATTGAAAAAGGGATCAGCTGCACCAGCCGTTAAGGCCAGAGGAGTAGGGAAAAAATATGGAGCCAGCGTCGGACATGTTTATAAGCATGCGATTCGCGGATTTTCCATGTCACTTCCTGATGCCGCCGTGGCAGCACTTTTAAAAGATGCCGACATTGATTATATCGCTAACGACAAGCCAAAGAAGATCAGTGCTCAAGAAGTTCCTAATGGAATCAGAAGAATTTTGGCCGACACCAATCAGACGGCGAAAATTGGAACAGGAAATATCGTTGATATTGATGTGGCGGTCATTGATACCGGTGTAGATATCAATCATCCAGACATCAATGTTCATGCTGGAGCCAACTTCTCTAAAGGGAAGAGCTATGATGATGGAAATGGACACGGAACTCACGTGGCCGGAACCATTGGTGCTCTTGATAATGGAATCGGTGTTGTTGGCGTTGCTCCTGGAGCAAGAATTTGGGCAGTCAGAGTTCTCGACAATAGAGGTTCAGGTTGGACTTCAGATATTGTTGCCGGAATTGATTATGTAACGGCCAACGCTGACAAAATTGAAGTCGCCAACATGTCACTCGGTGGTCCTGGAACTGATGATGGAAATTGTGGAAATACAAATAATGATCCTGAACATCAAGCGATCTGTGCTTCAGTTGCTGCCGGCGTAGTTTATGTTGTTGCTGCTGGTAACGACAGCGAAGATTCAAAAAATTCAACTCCAGCTTCTTACGATGAAGTGATTACCGTATCTGCTCTTGCCGATTCAGACGGTCTTCCAGGAGGAAGTGGTACAGCCACTTCTTATGGAGCTGATGATTCGCTTGCGAGTTTTTCTAACTTTGGAGCTGATGTTGATATCGCAGCCCCTGGTGTTGATATCAATTCAACATGGCTTGATGGGGGATACAACTCAATTAGTGGAACGTCGATGGCCTCTCCACATGTGGCCGGTGCAGCAGCTCTTTATATGGCCAAGTTTGCGGCTGACAATAGTGGGTCAAGACCAAGTGTTGGAGACGTGAAGACAGCTCTATTAAGTGCGTCTTTTCCTCAAACTTCAAGTGATGGTTTTTCTGGAGACAATGACGGATATGCAGAACCTCTATTGAATGCCGGTGCCCTTGATCCAGGAGTTGTCGCTCCTGCAGTCAAAGTGGCTTTGAGTACAGACAAATCAAAATACAGAACAGATCTTGGTGATACCACAGTTGTGGTAACTGCTAGTGTGACTGATGAAAATGGAGCTGAGATTTCTGGTCTTACTGGAAGTGCTTTTGCTTCAACTCTTAATGGTTCTTCATCAAGTGTTAATTACGTTGAACAATCAGCTGGTCAGTATCAAGCTTCATATTTTTTGAGTGCTGATGGAGATTATACTTTATCAACAACAGTTACAGATGGACGTTCTTTGTCTGGAACAGCTTCGGCCTCTTATGCCGTTCGAAGTTCAGAAGACCCATCGATGTTTATTTCCGATATATCTTATGCTGGATCAGGTGGAAAAAACAATGACCGCAATCTTTTGGTATCTCTGACCGTTTCAGACACCAACAATACTGCTGTCGAAGGGGCGACTGTGGAAATCAGTCTCTATCGAGATGGAAGTTTTGTGGGATCTGGTTCAGCTCAAACTGGACTATCTGGTTCAGTAACTTTCAATCTTAGAAACGCATCGAGTGGTTGCTACACAACTGACGTCAGCGCGGTTTCCAAGACTGGGATGATTTACGATTCAAATCTTAATGCTGCAGATCCAGGTTTCTGTAAGCCTTAATCCTTACAATTACGACTGCTTGACGCAGATTACTTCTTCGAGGAAGTAGTTTGCGTTAAGTGGTTGTAATTTATAGATTTCTTAAGCTAATTAAATCTTGATGAATGAA
>SBGE01000023.1 GCA_006226755.1 Deltaproteobacteria bacterium
AAAATAATTAGTTACTACTAGCTTTATGCTTAAAATATATTTGAGGCCCGGATACTTCGCAATGTCCATGCCTCATTAAGCCCATCCCCTCTGGGGAGTTTTTCTCAGAGGGGTTTCTTGGGGCTTTATGGAAAATGCGGAACTTGAAAAACATTTAATAGATTCAAGTAAAAGGAGTGAGAAGGTCATCATCTGGAATTTCTCACTCGGATCTTTCCACTTCATCGAATATCACTTCAAAACAATCAGACGCGACAGAAACGATATGGTCTTTGAACCCGCAACGGGTTTTCTTAATTTAGAAGGACTAAAGCAAATCATTACAGGATCCGGTAGACTAAATATCTATCTAGAAGAAAGCAAAATATTTGTAAGAACACACTTCAAATCTATTGATGAGAAGTATGTCATTACAACATCTCTTCCCGACCTTTCGATGAAAGAAGAAAGAAGATCGGAAGAAAGATTACTCATCAGCAATATAGATGTGAATCTTCTAAGAAACGGTAAAATTGAAAAAGGCGTTCTAAGCGATATCTCTACCGGTGGTGCTTCACTATTTCTTACAGAAAGAAAGTCTACGATTCCTCAAGTAGAGGATGAAATTGAAGATTTACATCTAATCAGTGAGGAATTGAAAAAATTGGGAAGCGCTAAAGTCGTAGCCGTCAGGAAGATCCCACCCTACCAGGAACATTACCCTTTTCCCGTTTGGAAGATTTCACTTAGCTTTGACACTCAACTGAATTTAACCAAATATCTCAAAGAACTGTAAGTTCCATTCAAATCGCGATAAAATTTCAGTATGAAAATAGTATCAATTTCAGATGTTCATATCAAAACTGCAGATGATGAGAGAGCTCAAATTCTTACCAGCTTTCTTAGTTCACAAGATGCCAAAGAGGCAGATGAAATAATTCTGCTGGGGGATATTTTTGATCTCATGGTGGGGAACAAGTTTCAATATGTGGACAAGTATTCTGAGATTTTCAACAGATTAGAAGAATTGTTGAAAAGTGGAAAAAATATTCATTACTTTGAAGGAAATCATGATTTTCACGTTAAAAATCTTTTTAATCAATGGGCAGTAAAAATAGGGCAAGAATCTAAGTTTTCATTCCACAAGAAGGCGATGGTACGTCAAATTGGAGAGACAACAGTACTCTTTACTCATGGTGACGATATAGAAATCGAGAATCCTTCTTATAAGATTTATAAAGCACTAATTAACAACAAAGCTCTAGAGCTGCTGGGAGATTATATTGTTCCATTTTCAGCCATTGAGTGGATTGGTCATCGAGCCAGTAAAAAGAGTCGAGAGAGAAATAAACAAAGATACGAAAGAAGTGAAGAACTCTCAACTGCCATAAGGGATAAATTTCGAGAGTCTGCAAGAAGGGCCAAGAAGAAATATTCTGTTGATATGGTTGTTTGTGGGCATAGTCATGTACTAGATCATTTTAGAGAAGAAGAGTTAGTCTATTTGAATTCAGGATACGCACCTCTTGAAAAATCATACATAGTCATTCAAGAGGGCGCAGAACCTCAAATAAAAAAAATTATCTAAAATCGGCCATTTGGTTGATGAACACTTCACGATCAGTCTTCTTGGTGAGTTCATTCACCTTGGTTGAAGTCCTATTGTTCTCATCAACAAAAGATTTATCAACAATGATAAGATTATTTGCAAAATTGGCAATTTGGGGAAGGTGAGTAATGGCAATAACCTGACCATTGTCACTGACTTCGCTCAAGGCTTTACCAACAAGTTTCGCTGTTTTACCACCTATTCCGGTGTCGATTTCATCAAAGAGAAAAATACTGATTGAATCTTTGCTTGAGAGAATTGTCCTCATGCTGAGAAGCATTCGTGAAAGTTCACCACCCGAAGCTATGTCCTTGAATTCAAAAAATCCCTCGCCTTGATTTGTTTCTGCCAAGAATTTAAGTTGTGAAACACCACTTGAGGCAAGCTGATCAGTTTGAGTAAGTTCGAGCTTAACAGAGGCTCCTGACATATTGAGATTTTGAATCTTTTCAGTGATCTCTTTCGCAAGTCTTCCTGCTCCAATAACCCTTCCTTTATGAATGACTTCAGCTTTTTGCCAAAGCTTGGCCCTTGTAGCAGAGAGCTTGCTTTCCAGTTCTTTAATCCTTGTTTCCAAGAGGTCAATTTCTTCAAATTCTTCCTGGAGGGAGGTTTGTGTTTCAATAACTGCTTCAATTGATCCGCCAAATTTACGTTTGAGCTTTTGTAATTCGTCTAGTCGATCAACAATCTTTTGATAAGATTCTTCCTCAAATTCATTACAATCTTTACTGAGCTCAAAACTCAATTCTTCAACTCGCTCGATTGCCGAAAGTAGAATATCATCTGTTTTTTCTGAGTATCCAAGTAGAGATTTTTTCAAATAACCAAGTTTAGATAGAATATCATTATCGCCCTCAGAAAGAAGATGAAGTGCGGACTGGAGAAGCTCTTGGGAGTCTTTTGTTTTTCTAAGCTCATCCTTTTTAGAGATAAGTTCTTCCTCTTCTTCAATAGAAGGATCAATTTTTTCAATTTCATTCAATTGGAACTGAATATAGTCTTTTCTGGCAGATGATTCCGCCAGCCTAGATTTTGATTCTTCAAGAGCATCAAGATCTGATTTGTAGCTGGAGAAGTCTTGATAGTACTCATCGACTAGCTTTGTGTGTGAACAATACTCATCAAGAAGCTTTAATTGATAATCAGAGCTCATCAGTTTTTGATTATCAAACTGCCCAACAAGATCAATAAAACGTTTGCTGAATTTATTCAAAATAGTATTTGGGCAATTTTGAAAATTCAAATACGACTTACTACCCTCTTTGGATATAATACGTTTGATAATGATTTCATTGCCATCAAATGGGAAGCCAAGAGATTCAAAATAACCTAGAATCTCTTTAGACTCTGTGGTGAAGACTGCTTCAACAATCGCAGTGTCACAACCCTTTCGAATAACTTTCTTGTCGGCCCTTGCTCCAAAAATTAGTTGTAGAGCATCCAGGATCAAGGATTTTCCCGAACCTGTTTCACCAACAATACAATTGAGTTCATTTTGGAACTGAATTTTTTCATTGATGATAGTTGCGAAGTTTTGGATATGGAGTTCTCTCAAAATGATTTTACTCATAAATCTCCTGTGTGTATTAATAGCTTCGTTTACCGTGTGTGAATTTTTCTTTAAGTGTTAAAAAATAGTTTCTGTCCGGGTTTTCGATCAGTTTAACTTTTCGCCCAGATCTTTTGATGAGTACAACTTCATTTGAATCAACAGAAATGTTGAGCTGGCCATCAAGTGTCAAATTGACAGGTGAGTTCTTCTTGTCCACTTTGATTTTAACAATACTCTTATCTGTAATCAGAAGAGGTCTATGCGTTAGGCTATGAGGACAAATTGGAGTTAAAACAATGCCATTAACTCCCGGGTGAATGATTGGGCCACCGGCAGCCAAACTGTATGCCGTACTTCCAGTTGGTGATGAAACTATAATGCCATCTCCACTCAAGTCGTAGACATGCTCTCCATCCACTTCTACGCTCAGAGTGAACATTCTACTGATGTCATTTTTGTTGATGACGGCATCGTTGATAAATTTTCCTTTGAAAACTTTCTTGCCATACTTTTGAACTTCAACAGAGTAAACATAAAGATCTCTTGTCGTATACTCACCCTTGAGAATTCGAGTAAGTTCATCGAACATATTAACCTTGTTGAATTCTGTAATGAATCCGAGATGGCCCATGTTTACACCAAAAACAGGTGGCATAGTTTGAGTGGCTTTACGGCAAATGCCGATGAGTGTTCCATCACCGCCTAAAGAAATTATAAGATCAGAGACTTTGCTGATCTCATCCTTCTCGATGAATTCAAAAGACTTGGTTTTGCCTTTGAATATTTTATGTATACGATCTTGCTCGTGGTCTAGAAATTGGACGGAGCACTTTCTTCTCTTGAGCCAGTCAACGAGATTCGGAAGAACATTAGAAAAGTCACTTACAACTTTTGGTTTGAGCACAATTGAAATTTTCAAACGTCTACTCTTCTATGGTTAAGAACGTATTCAGGGCCTCAGTGTTGTCCTGAAACGGTTTTGTTAAAATCTTACAGCCATATTCCTCGGCTCGTGCGTGTACTTGGGGTGAACCGTATGCTGTGATTATAATAAATTTGCTACTGATTTGACCAATTGAATAACGCTGTTTGCTCTCTTCGATAACGTCGAAACCACTTATGTCTTGGAGCATTAAGTCACAAATTATTCGGTCATAATTACAGGACTTTATCTTTTCAATCGCGCCCTTGCCTGAACTTTCGACGTCTACGGTAGCGCCACGTTTTTCTAGTAGTTTTTTAAGTGATTTCTGAAGGAGTTTTTCATCTTCAATGAGTAGTATTTTGATCATGGGTAACTTTCTCAAGTGGAATGCTTAAAGTAAAGCAGGCTCCCCCAAGTGGGCTTTTGGAATAATTGAGACGTCCTCCAAGTTTTAAGCAGAGGTTATTGCAGATGGAAAGTCCAAGACCTGTTCCTTTGTCCTTGGTTGTATAGAAAGGGCTAAACACGTCAGCGAGACTTCCATCTGGAATCCCTGGGCCACTGTCAGAAACAGATATGTTCAGATCACGATCAGATTTGGAAATATCAATATGTATCTGATGTGGGCGAAAGTCGTCAGTGATTGTCTTGATGGCTTGAGATGAGTTAACAATTAAGTTGAACAAAATCTGTGAAAGCCACGTCGGGTTGGTTTGTATGGTGAAATCTTCAGGTAAACCATCGTGAGTGATCAATTTTTGGACCTGTCTGCTCTCGCTCTTGGTCAAAATCACAGTCTCTTGAATAAGTCTGATGATCTCAACATTGTCCGTAAAATTTTCGTCCTGATAGAGATAACTAAAGTTTTTGATAATTCCCAAGCATCTCTGGCCATTGGAAGCGATCTCACTCAAAGTTTCTTTAACTTCTTCGTCTTCATGTTCCATTTCCAATAATTCAGCAGTCAACTTGAGTCCAAAAAGAGGATTACTGAGTTCATGCTGAAGAGTATTGAGAAGTTCACCTAATAAAGAAACTCGTTGATAGTGATAAATGTCACTAATGTTCTTGGTTGAGTCAGGAATTCTTGAAACAAGTAAATGGTCCTTGATAAGCTTCCAGGTTTGAAAGCGATCTGGAGTATCGAGAAATTCGTAAAAAACTTCCTCATCGAACAATCTGTTACGAAACAAGATTTGATCTTTGCTGGTAAGGATGGCTACCGGATGAGGGTAGTTCATGAGCAAGATATTCACATTTTGGCTCTTTTCACTGACTTCGTTTCTTTGGAGTAGAAAGTCAAAGACACTTCCAATTCGACTACAAAATGTATCAAACAAATTGATTTCCTCTTTTGTCGGAGGAAGAAAACCATTCTGTGAAACAATGAATACAATATCGTGATTTTTTATACTGAAAACATTTGCCATGAATGTTCCGAGAATTCCGATATCTTCTTTTAAAAGTTTGCTCTGATTAAACTTCTTACTTTTGCTTTTTTTAATAAGAGAGAACGTCGAATTAAAGCTTTCAACTGGAATGACTTTATGCTGATCGCCCAACCCTGAAACGTAATAATAGGTATCGCAAAACATCTTTCCTTTTTGATGAACAATTACCTGACATGATTCAAAACCCTTAAAGAGATCCATTTCGATAATAGATCTTGGAAGAGAGTGAATACTATCGAAATGACTGTAAAAATCATCAATTTCTCTTATTTCTTCACTGGTCTTGATAACTTCATCAAGGCCGGTTGGTGTAAGATGCTTTTTAAAAATTGTTTTCACCAATCGACGTTGTTGATTGGTCAAATTTAACTTCAGATCTTTTATTTTTCCGAGATTGTGTGCTTCTTTATTCCTGCTCAACTTATGAAAGTTGATAAGACATTTGAGATTGTTCTTGTTTAAGGGAATTCCGGAACTGAATAAATTGGGACCGGAAGAATGAGTATCAAAAAAAAGCCTCCCATCATTAATCTTGTAAGTTTGGGAGGCTTCTTGTTGATTGTCGGTTAATGTAAATCCTTCAGCAGCGATAAAGTCGAGGACCCAGTCCTCGAATGAACCCTCAAGATGGATTAGTCTTGAATTCTGAGCTTCTTGAGCTCTGGTACTGCTCTTATTTTCCATTGCGTTAGATTATCTATCAACTCGTACTCGAGCAAGTCACAAAGCATGATGATATCTTCTTTTTCTTTAGCAGGAATTAGGGCCTTAAGTATTGAAAGAAGGTGAATCTCAAGCTGTGCAATAGTTTCAGTCTTCTGGCCTTTCACAAGACCCGATTTTTTAAAAGTTCTTTGAACTCTAGTCATAAGTTGGATGAATAAATCGATGATTTCTATCGCTTCACCAAAGAGCTTATTTGCTTCAGCTGTTTGGTTTTGCTGATAAAGTACTGTAAGTTTCTGAATTTTCTCGATCATGATATCAATATAAGCCCCAGAGCTATCAAGAGCATCAAAGGCGAGATCCACGCTTTTTGTAAGCGTAAAATCAACACTTTCAAAGTCGGAAATCGGACTATTCATTATATTATCTTGATCAGGGCTGATCTCTTGACCATTGACGTGAATATTTGAAACGACTTCTTCTTCATTGGCTAGATCCTGAAGAATGAAGTCCATCACTGAGTTGATTGATTTCTTTTGGTCAATTTTTTGTTCTACGTTTCTAGAGTTAATTCTAATTAGAGTCATGAATCCTTCCTTGGATTAAACGTTGCTTGTTTTATCTTTGTTTCTAATACCGTTTTTGATTTTGTGTTCTGCGATGACTTTTTCAATAAGTTCATACATCACCGAACAGACGTTACCGCATTCTTCATAAACGAGATAAGAGTTTTCAGTCAGTTCAACTATGTTGTCACCTGAAAGATTACCTTTTCTCATTTTGTAAAAATCAATAACGGGGGCAAGATACGGATTTGTTTTGATCAAAAGGCTTTTCAAGTGATCAATTTCATCAATTTTCTTACTAAAGTCTTTGATTTTAACAATGTCAGGCGTTTCAGCAGAAATTTCCTGAAGAATAAATTTGCTGTACTTCTTACCGAACTCACACAATTCAAACAAGTGTTGAAAACCTTGAATTGAATTCAATAAGACCTGATGCGAGCCTGTTGAGAGTTTCGGATAAGGGAGATTTTCATCTGTATTATCTAAAAGGAAAGACCACGTAATTCTATAAAGCTCTCTGAACACATCTTTTGCATCAGGGGCATTGTTGGTCATACTCTTAAGTCTATAATTGCCTTTATTGTTGATTTCAGATCGATAAATATCCACAGACGTTAGATGGAAACTTGAAATGTTTTTGCAGAGAGCTTCAAAATCAACCTCACCATCTTTTCTGATTTGTTCTACAACTGAACAGGCCACCTGATATGAAATGTCACTGTGGCATTGATACAGGTCACACTTTTCGCTTGGTTGGCAAGGGAAACACTTGGTTCGAGGGGCAAGTACGTATGCTCCGGCTTGATAAGGAGTGGTTTCAGTTGGTCTTACTGTGCCCAATGAGACAGTAATAGTCTGAACATTCTTGTAGCTGGCCAAGTGCCCAACCATGCTATCGTGCCCGATAAAGAGATCAACCAAATCTAGATGGTCATACATTTCTTTAATGGTTTTTTTGCCAACATGATTAACAATTCGTTTCTGAAAACCGGTTAGCACTGGGCTGGAGAGCATAGAAGTAACATCTACGAGATCCTCTTTTCCTCCGGCAATATCAATCACCAACTCGGGATTATCTTTGAGGAGCTTGTAAATCAACTCGGCCCATTTTGATGGCTTCCATCTCTTTCTGGAAAGGCTTGCAAAAGGGTGAATTAAAATTCTCTTGCCCTTGCCCTTGTTTGCTACTGGTATCAGTGAAGACTTATCAATACCGATGATATTGGCATAGAGGTCTACAAGGCTAAAAGGGTTGAGGTTGCTTCCTAGAACATTGCTATAAACAAATTGAGACCAGTGATCCTTTACGATCATGTTACTAAAGTTATCGTAATGAACACCGAGTTTATAATCCGCCTTGATAAGAGAGCAAAGATAGCCCGCAGGCTTACTGAAGCTCAAATTTATAAGAGCAGAAATGTGTGTCTTATTGATTTGAGTCAATAATGTCTGGATATTGTCCGTAGTTGTTTTGACATTGTTTTGTTCAAAGTTTGTGATCCCACTGAAGTCAACGGTGTGGATTTCATCAAAAACTTCTTCTAATAAAAATCTCAACGGGTCCGCGAATTGTTTTCGCGCAACGAGTGAAACTCTTATGTCAGAACGACTTGCCTTTAACTTCTTTGTGACTTGAGCCGTTTGAATCAAGTCACCAAGCCTAGTTAATTGAACAAGGCAAATTGTCTTTTGAGCAGGCTCAGCCTTTATTTCATTATTCTTGATTTTTGCTTCCATGGCATTCCTCTTCCATGAGTGAGGCCAGTAATAGTACTTTTAAATCGTCCTCATTGGGCTCAATGTTTTTCTGTGCTTTTGCACGGATTTCTTGAATTCGTTGAAAGACTTCCTGTCTTAATTCATTCATAGTGTGTATCCATTAGTAACAGTATTGTTTGTATTAACAACAGTTGCTTTATCAGCTTCAACAGTCTTGCAGACGTCATATGCTTTTTGAATATGACTCTTTAATTCATAAAGAAGTTTCTCTGTTTGGTTCATAGAGTCTTTTCTGTCAGTTGCCTGAATGTTTTCGACCCTGGCCCTGAAGAATAATACCGGCAGCGCCATAAGGTCATCCCCAGCACAATGATTCAAAAGTTTATCCAAAGAGCCAATAAATTCACCAGCGGCATTAGTGTTGTTTTTCATCTTTGCCAACATTCTTAAGGTGGAAAGAAGATCTTTTAAAATCGCAGCAGCTCTTTCCTTTTGCCCGTTGGACCAGTTTTTTCTAGCCTCAGTAGGAAAGTTCGTTATTGAAGATTTGATCTCTTCAAGCTTGAATCGCCTGGTTGTTTCTCCAATATAATATCGTGAAGCAATTCGATCGATCTCTTTATTCCAAGGAACATCCCCAGCAACTATATCGTAACGTGTGCCCATGCTGTCTTGTTGTGAAACATAGAGAGATAGACCCTTGTCCATACTTGGAATATATCCATCATTGATCATGAACTTCACTGCTTCATAAACATCTTTGGCCTTGATTCTCGTTTTAATGATGTTTGTTTTATAGTGTGAAACTTTAAAGTTTCTATCTGAAATTCTGTCGGTGATGATTGCACTACCAGTAGTCACGGGTCCCTGCTTTAGGAAAGGACTTGGTCCTAGGCTTATCTCAAGAACTCGTGTACCTGCTAGGTCAGCGATATGTTTCACAACAGTGTCTGGCGTAACTAATAGGTCTACATTATTTAATACAGATCCCACAGCAGCTAAATCAGCTTCAACTGTAATAAGCGAGTTGCCGAATTCTTTATTTATACTGGCGGCCAGTTCTCTTTCCTCCTGAATTGGGGCAAAGAGGATTAGTGGAACAATCGTCTGGTCCTCTTTAAGGAAGGCGATTAAGTTTCTCATCGTTAAATATGGTAACTCTTTATTAACATCTGAAGTTTTCAGTTGAATCGCTATAACTCTAGAATTCTCTCCAGCTGTTTTTTTGAGTTGCTCGATCTGAGTTTTTGCAAGTTCATCATATCTTGGGCTCAGACTAAGCTTTGCCGAAGATTCAGTACGAGAAACACCAAGAATTGAGTGATAACAATCTTGAAAATGAAGAGGTGAGTTCTCTCTATTCGTGATTACATCATTGAAGATGGTTGCAAACTCATTGCTAAAGTTCACAGTCTTGTTTCTGTTAACAGTGGTCCCATAAATGGCCAGTCTTGGTTCTCTTTCTTTTAAATATGAACAGAAATAAGTTCCAAAGAAGTCGTTCGACATATTAAACAACTCTGTCCAATTTCCTCTAGTGATTCTTTGTGCAAAGTCATGAACCTCTTCAAGTGCTTTTGCATTGTTGAAGATTTTATTTTTTAACAGGCTTGAAATTCTTTTTCTGGAGAGGGTATAAACTTCGTCGATATCATTGATATTCTTTGCGGCTTGTTCAAACTCGCTGAAGACAACCATGCCAATTTTACAATGTGGGTTTTGTGATTTGATCGACTGAACGAGGTGAGCCGTTGTATAAACATCACCGAATCTCTTTAAGTTAACGATCAGCAAACTGTTCATTACAGCTCTCCTTGTTGTTCAGTATTTCCATCGTTGGTCAGGGATGAAAGTGCCAACACCAAATAGTCTTCAGCATTTTGAAATTGAGGAGAGAGGTTTATGTCATGGACCATTTCACCCCAGCTCTTTCTGCAATTGTCATTTAGGTATTGTTTAACAGATTCATTCTTGATTGATTGGAGCATTGAGGCAGCGTCAGTCCCCGTTTCATATCGAAGAAATCTTGTGAAGAAGTCTTTGTGGAGATTGAAGCTTGCTGGATGGGCAATGATACCTGGTGAGTCGAGGAGGAAATCAATGAGATTTTCGTTTGTGTAAAACTCATGAATATTTTCACCAGTTAGAATGGTGACATTCTCAGTGAAAGTTACAGGCTTTTGCGCAATGAAATCCTTGGCAACTCTCTTAACTGGCTCGACGACATATATTCTATAAGGCTTTTTCTTTTGCCCTAATACTCTTTCTATCTGAGCGATGTGATAACCAAACCCAAGACCTAGAATTAGAAACTTTCTCTTGTTATCAAACTGATGTTGATTTGAATTAACAAAGTTCTCCGCTTCTCTTTGTGGATCGTAGATTGAGTGCAGGAGGACATCATTAACAACGGGGACCGGATGGTTCGTCTTAGAAGTCCTAATCTCATAATTCATATATGGTCCTTGTTGGATACAAGGAAAAGGTCGAAATGAATTTGTTTTGAATTCGTTCCATTAAATCCTCTTCCTTAAGGTTCATGGGCATTGAGATGAGGCTATTCATTAGCCTCTTTATACCCATTATTTTCCAACGAGATGGCGATATTTGTCAAATACCCCTTCTAGAGGGGCTTTGGAGTTGAAAAAAATACACGACTCAAATGGTTGAATTCACTTCTTTACTGAACTGAGATTGTAGCCTTTGATCTTTTCTTTGTTCTGAAAAGTGGAAGAAATTTCCTGGGTTGTTTTGCTCTTCACTTCATCAAGCGCCGTGAGGATCTCTTGATCGAGCTTGCCAATGCTTTCAAGCCATAATTCAAGATCGTTGTTCCAGGCCTTGACCATCGAAACTAGATACTCGGCACCTTCTCCTAATGAGACGGCCTTGATTTCTGCTTCAATAGCTGACTGAACTTTACTGATAATATTCACCAGTCTTTCTCTGTTGAATGATTCCTGATCGGCGAGGTCAACATTACCTTCTTGGGCAGCTTTAAGCATTCTCTTGGAGCATGTTGAACACATGTCCATTAAATCAGTATGACGGATAATGAGGTATTCAATTTTTTCTATCATGGGGACTCTTTTATTTTTGTTGTGGTACTGCTTTTTGGGCAGCGTCTTTTCTTAAACTCTTAATAGCTTCAGTCCAACCCTCATAGAGAGTGTTGAGAACCTTCAAAACACCTTCGAGAGGCTCTTTGTCGATTTTAATATTGGCCTGAGTAGAAGCAAATAGCATGTAGTCGTAAAGAGAGCTGAGCTCTTTTGCAACGTCTCCCCCAACTTCAAGATCGAGACTATTATTGAGTTCAATAACAATGTCCTGAAGTTTGCCGATGAATTCACCCTTCTTGGCAATGTTGTTCTCTTCAATCGATTCAATTGCCTTCTTACAGTTTTTGATTGCTGCTTGATAAAGCATAATCAAAATCTGCTCCTTACTGGCCGTGTGAATCGACGTCTTCTTATAAGCTCCCAATCCGTAACTCATATTAAGCCTCCATGCTTATTAACCTAGCTGTGGGATTGCCGGTGCCGAAGCTCCCAGCGCTGCAAGACCGGCTCCTTGGGTCTGGATCCTGGAAATGGTTCCTTCCAGCCTTGCAAATTTATCTTTCAGGTTTTTCTCTTTTGTTTCTAACATTCTTTCTTTAGTCGCAATTCTTCTATCAATTTGATCCATTCTCGAACGGATACTTCTCTTTCTCGAACGTAATAAACCATCTGGTTCTCTAAGAGTGGTATCAGTAAGATCCTTCAAGTAGTCCATGAAGCCTTCTGTCTTACCACCTTCAGGTTTAAAATATCCTGTAAGGGTTTGGGCCACCAGCTCGTAATTATCAGCCAAGTTCTTCTCAAACTTTTTTTCATCGAGCAAAAGTGAACCATCTCTTTGGAAGGTGAGTCCTAGGTCCCCGACTCTTTTGAAGCCGAATTTAGTTTCGATATCCTTAAACACGGTTGATCGAATTCTCGTCTCTAGCGTTTGAAGAATAAGATCTCCACCAAGGGTTCTCGATGTGTCGGATTTTTCGTCAAGTGTGTTTTGCTCCCTGATGAAACTGATGACGGCATTTAATTCATTGACGAGTGTTTGAACTTTTTCTGTGATCTTGGCAACGTCTTCGTCAATCGTTAGAGAGAACTCTTCGCCTGGTGCAGCTTTTTTAAGATCAAGTGTTACACCAGGAATGAGATTTTCAGCTTTATTGGACGGAAGTTCGATTTCAAACCCATCAAGTTTCACGATAGCATCGTGAGCTGGTCTCTCTGATTCAATATAAAAATCGTTGATGCCGTCGACAAAATAGAAGTATGGATACTCTGCTCTTGCGGCATCACCGGTTTCATCAAAAGACATGATGAGTTTCCATGGTGTTTCACTTCCTGATCCATCGTTAACGACTCTGGCATTTAGCCCGTTTGATTGATCAGAGTTGATAAGCTTGGCAATGCCATTAAGAGAAGCATTATCACTATCCACGTAAATATCTTTCGTCGTTCCATCTGGCATATCAAATTGGATGAAACCAACCCCGACATAGCTAGAGTCGGGATCTTCAAATCCAGAGGTCATGGCAGAAGATTTTTGTGCTAATTGAACAACTTCAAGTTGGTAGTTTCCAGGTTGAGCAATATTTTTGTCGAGTGCGACGCCGACGATATCTTCACGCGTGTTGAAGCTGAGTTCTCGAAGGGATCTCGCACTACCGTTGGCGATAACGTCTTTTCTGACGGCTTCAACCAAGGCGGTAATCTGATCTACAAGCGCCATTTTTTCAGCATGCTTGCCTTTGCGTTCTTCCATTTTTTGTAATGGAATCCGCTCAGCATTCATGATCTGCTGGACAATGTCTTTAGGTAGACCTGTATTAATGGATCCGAAGGATATACCCAAACCGACTCCTCCTGAGGCGACGGATAAACAGTTCAACTCTCATCCTGAGAGTCCGTGGGAAAGGCGTACTGACCCACTATTTCACTATTCAGAGTAACACAGAAAGGAAATTTTCGCACAGTGGTATCAGCGCAGGCATTATTTTCAACGGGGCATCTTACTAAAAGAGTCGGTTTTAAAAATTTTCCAAGAGTTTGGTAATCGATTAGAATCAAAAAAGGCCGGTTGGGGACCGGCCTAAATTACGAGGAAATTGGGTTGGGAACTGTTAAATTCCTTACCAAACTGATCGGGCATAGATGGAAAAAGCTTTAGAGAAAAACTCAGGTATTATCTATATAAAGTCAAAATTCTTTATATATCGGGTAGTTAGCTACTTTTCTTTTCTTTTGTTACCGATTCTTATCCCTAAATCTGTTGAGCTTCCGGCCTTGGCCCAGACTACTTTGATGGTTCTTTATATCCTTTTTATGGTGAGCCAGTGGTTTTTTCTCGGAAAAGAGATCGATCACCGATTTAAAATTTATTTTCGGGTCAACTCTTCCATGGATCGTGTGGTTTACCGGCTGATACTTGGAATGGTTTTCTTTTATTTGTATTTCAATCTACTAAGTTTTTTTAGCCATAAGTGGATTTACAACCTTTTCTGGGTGACTTGGGTTGTGCTTGGAATATTTTATTCATGGCCTACCCGTGGAAAAATTATTCAAGAAACTGTTTCCTCCAACTTCACTGAATTTCGCTACCTAGATTCCTTTGAAAAAACATTGGTTGGATTGACTCTCGTGATGTTCGTGGTGAGTATCCCAGAGTTTCCATCAATCGAATCACCCGATGCTTTAAAATTATTTTTTGATCCTAAAGAGAGTTTTTCCGGTCAATTTTGGAATTTTATGACGGTGAATTACTTTCCTTTTAGAAAGTATCCAGAGCTTTTTAAAGTTGCTTGGTGTCTACACTACTATGTCATTGGTGTCGGCGTTTTCATGTTGGTTTTTTATGCTTTTCTTCGCTTCTTTGTCTCGAGAAGATTGAGCTTACTTGGACTCTTTGCTCTGATTTCAAGTTGGTCTTTTAGTAAAATTTTAGCGGCTCATTATGGATATGCCATTCTTACAACTTACGGTTTGCTTTGGATTTGGACAACATTATGGGTGACCAAGTCATCAACATATAGATCCGGACTTTTTTTGGGACTCGTGAACTATCTTGGTGTTGTGTATAACCAGTTTTATTTTCTATTGGTCTTTCTACAACTAGGTCTTCTTTACTTCTTTTTCCTTGAAGACAAGACCTCTTGGTATAAGAAACAAATCATCAAATACTCTCTATTTGGGATTTTTTGCTGTCTCTCATTGTTTCTAGTGAACACTTATAAATTTGAGTCTCTTGAACGTCTTGGACCAGAATTTTTGGCTGAAATATTTCGGCTTGTTGATCGTAAAGCCATTTTCTCTTTATCATTCCTTGGTTTGATAATTGTTGTCTTAAAGACTAGTGGACTAGGGAAGATTTCAAGAGATATGCAATTTCCAGTTGAAAGATTAAAGCTTCTCTTTTCTTGCCTGGGCCTGCTCTTTGTCTACTCGATAATCTTTGATAAGCACCTTGTAAGCTCCTTTGGACTTCTTTGGCTCTTGAGTTTCTTGGCCTTGATTCCACTTGAACTATTATTTCAAGGAATCAGCAGATTGCGCTCAAAGCGGAATATGATCTACCTAATTTATATTCTCATCTGCCTGCTCGATTCCCACTTTGAGGGGCGAGTAAAAATATTTCTTAGAATGTTCAACTCCTGAGTCGATTTATATGTTACAATTTTTTTATCGGATTTCTTTTGATGAGAAGTCCTTGTTCAGGGAGAACAAAACTGTTTAGAACTGGATTAACGAGAAACCTATTTCGTGAATTCCTTTCTTCTTATCAGGTGAAAGGTCCAGTCATCCACTCCACACCATTCGTCTATGTAGATTGCATTGAAGAAGGTTCAGTGAAGCTCCTCTCAAGCTTGCTTGAGACATCTAATGATGTAGAAGAGATCCTTGCTGTAACTGTTCTTAGCGGTGGTGACTTGGAAGTGCTGACGACCGAGTAATTTACTCGCCTGAAATGAACGATCTGGCGTTCTTGAGCCTCTCTTGGTGAGTGGTCAGATTGGCACCACCAAAAATCGAATTACCGACTGAAATTCTAGGTTTTTCTGGTATAAACAGCTCAGGAGTGCAGCTGAAGCGGGATTGAGAGTTTTCAAGTCAAATAATTGAACAATTGTGAATAACTTCTGATCCTTTGTTGAAAAAATAGAATTGCAAGTTGTATTTTTCAGACTAATTGCAAAATTTGCATTGCAACTAACTGAAAACATGGGGTGTTTTAATAATTCGATAAGAGAAATAAAATTATTAGATACAAAAGTGTTTTGTGGATAACTCGACGAAAAATGTGTGTAAAAAGTGAGTGTCAAGAAATTATTGGAGAATTATTAGGGACTTTTTAGGCTTGTTGCTATGTGAAAAACCCTAGGCCATAAATGTAAGAAATGAACTTTGATGATGCTAAAAGGACGTGCAGTAGTGCTTGAGGATATAGATAGGTTAAAGGAACAGATTGTAAGTGTTGTGGAAGCAACGTGTGGGACGCAGGGTGTTTCTTCACAGCACGTGACAAAGAAAAAAGATAATTCTCCCGTGACGAAATTGGATTTGGATCTTTCGATGCTGATCAAAAATTTTTTCATGGGCCACGAAGAATATAAAGACTGGAATTTTTATTCTGAAGAAGATCATGACGAGTTTAAATTTCCGGCCATTGTTCTTGACCCGATCGACGGTACACGAGAATTGGTTAAAGGTGTGGGAGAGTGTGCTGTAAGTCTCGCTCTTATGCCTTCTCCTAAGCTCACAGAGGGTTTTGGGTGGATTTTCAATCCTTTTACTGGGTTTGAAATTTCTTCATCACAAAAATTCTTTCCACCATCTACAAGTTTGGAAAAACCACTGAATGGTTTGGTGTCTCGTTCAGAGTGGAGCAAAGGTTATTACAATGGGCTTTCAACAGAAGAACTTAAACTGGTTCCTAGAGGAAGTATTGCCTTCAAGTTAGGGCTGTTGGCAGCTGGTTCATGTGATTTTGTCTACAGCATGAGGCCAAAAAATATTTGGGATATTGCAGCAGGAAGTATCATCCTTCATAGTCGCGGTTATAAATTTTATTTGTTAGAGGGAGAGGAGTTGGAATCTCTCGAGACAAAAAAGTATCCTGGGCCAATGATGTGGGCAAAAAAAGATGTTCATGAATGGGTTATTGAGCACTTGAAGTGATGACAAGGGGCGCATTAATCAACCCAAAATTAAACATGTTGCACAAGCTGTGATAAGGTCAATTCCCTACAGCTGGAACATTTATGAATTTTAAAGTTAAAGACCATTATTTCAAGAAGGCCAAGAAGGAAAACTTTCTAGCCCGAAGTATTTATAAGCTCGAAGAAATCGACCAGAAATACAAAGTTCTTGAAAAAGGTAATCGTGTTCTGGATTTGGGCTACCATCCTGGAAGCTGGACTCAGTATGCATTGATGGCCGTCGGTGAAGAAGGAAAGGTTGTTGGTGCAGACATTAAACCAATCAATAAAAAATTGCTTGGTCCTAAAAATATCGTACTCTTCGAGAAAGACGTCTTTGAGGTTAGCGGACCTCAAGACTTTGAAGAAGAAGAGTTTTTTGATGTCGTGATTTCTGATATGGCTCCGAATACAACGGGTGTAAAATCAGTAGATCAAGATAGGTCTTTGGCTTTGGTTGAAAAGATTTATGAAATTCTACCTAAAACATTAAAGCCGAAAGGAAATTTGGTATTTAAAATTTTTGATAGCAATGATGCTCAAGAATTTATTAGAACTTTAAACTCATCTTTTGAGAAAGTTTCGAAGTTAAAGCCAAAATCTACGAGATCTATCAGTAAAGAATTTTTTGTCATAGGCTTGGGGTACAAGGGTTAATGAAATTTCTTACAGGTAAGGGAATACTATTTTCTATTTTTGTAGCTGCTTGTGTTGGCTTCGTTTCTGTTATTGTCGAAAAGATTGAAATGCACAAAATAGAAAAGCAGGTCATGATGATTGAAGAAGTTAAGTCTTCTGTCAGTTCAACTATATTCAATGAAGGAAAATATCCTTCAAAGATCAAAATCCGGGAAACAGAGTTCGACGTCGAATATGCTTTGGATACAAGGATGGTTGAATTTGTTGAAAAGTTGTTAAAAAGACACAGAAGTGATTATAGTGCCATCGTCGTCATGGATAACAATAATGGCAATATTCTGGCAGCAGTTGGATATAACAAGCAAGAAGGCGATCTTGATTCAAGTCTGCCCTTTTCAACCACTCACCCATCGGCATCTCTTTTTAAAATCGTTACTTCCGCCAATCTTTTACAGATGGATGGTGTCTCACCGGATTCAGTCTTTAGTGTAAGGGGAAGAGGAACAACTCTTTATAAATACCAACTCAGAGATAACGTCGATAAATGGACTCGATGGATGTCTTTGGAAAAAGCTTTCGCCTTTTCAAACAATGTCGTTTTTGGAAAAGCGGCTATAGAGAAATTATCAGGCAGTAGTATCTACCAAACTGCAAACCTGATGGGATTTAATAGAGAGCTGACTCAGGGCTTGAAGCTTGGAAAATCTACTTTTGTTATGCCCGAGGATCAATATAACCTGGCCGAGAAGGCCTCCGGCTTCACAAAAAGTACTTTAATTAGTCCGGTCCATGCGGCCCTTCTTTCTAGTATTGTTGCTAATGAGGGTGTTGTGATCTATCCCCGACTGATCAAAAAAATTTCATCCACTGACGGAAAAATCAGCTGGGAAAATGACCTTAGAAAGAAGAAGGTACTGGATACCAGTGTTGCAAAAGAACTTCAGGAGCTGATGAATGCTGCTGTTAAAAATGGAACTGCCAGGGCCCTGTCTCGTGGAGTTCAGCGTAAAATCAGAAACAAGATTACCATTGGTGGAAAGACTGGAACCATTACAGGTGGCCTGCCATTTGGGAAGCGAGATTGGCTGACTATTTATGCGTCGCCCAGTAATGGTGCACAGGGTAAGGGAATATCCATCGCTGTAATGAACGTTAATGTAAAAAAGTGGTATGTTAAGTCCACTTTTCTGGCCAAAAAGATAATTAATTATTATTACCAAGAGATATTTCCTAACTTAGAAAATGACCTTTCTGTGAACTCATTGAAACCGGTCAAAAAAACCGATAAAGGTGTCTAATTAAAATGTCCGATAACCATCTGAACGATTCATCATTTACTGAAAACACGGACGGAATTGGTTCTGTAGACAAAGAAACACCAGTTCTCACCAAAAAACAAAAAGCTGTCAAAGAAGTTAAAAGTATCATTTTGATTGTCAGTTTGGTCTTGGTGTTCAGATCAGTCTTTTTTGAACCTTTTAGAATTCCATCAGGCTCAATGATTCCAACTTTGATGATAGGTGATTTTATTCTTGTGAATAAAATGAGTTATGGATTTAAAGTTCCTTTCTCTGATATCTCAATTTTCGATTTCAATTCAGATCCTATTTATCTTTTTGGAAAATCAGATCCAAAAAGAGGTGATGTCGTTGTCTTTAAATTTCCAAATGACCGCAGCATTAACTACATAAAAAGGGTTGTTGGTCTGCCTGGTGACGAAATTGAAATCAGAAACAAGGTTGTCTTCGTAAATGGAAAACCTCTTGAGATGAAAGAGATTCCAGGAAAAGACATCATGGAAGATATGGATGACAAGTTTAAAGGCTATAATCTTAAGTTCTTCAATATCAAAACTGGTGAACACGAACATATTATTCAGCAAGATGAAGATAATTATTACAAAACTGACTTCGAAAAAAGAACAATTCCAAAAGGAATGTTCTTTGTAATGGGTGATAACAGAGACTTTTCTTATGACTCAAGATTTTGGGGATTTGTTCCTCACGAGAACATCAAGGGAAAAGCACTTTTTGTTTGGTTTTCAATGATTGTTCCACTTGGTGAGCATAACTTTAAGTTCAGACCGTGGAGAATTGGTAAGGGGATTGATTAAGTCAGTTTGACTTTGGTCACACCATCATTGCCTTCTTCGGGTGCCCACTCATAATCGTCTTTTCTGCTTTTTAAGTGATCTCGAAGCCACTTTTTGAGAATTCCTTCTCCATGACCATGAATAATATCAAGAAAGGGGATATCTCCACTTTCAAGTTCGATTAAGGATTCCACTACCCTTTTTTGAAACTCTTCAAGCCTCATGCCTCTGGCATCAAGAACAATTTCACCTCTAACAGTTCTATCCACAGTTATCTTTACTGGTCGTTGTTCTGATTTCTGCTTAGAGGTAAAAAGTGTGTCGTAAGGGGCCCAAATCTTCATCATGCCAGATGACATCAAGGCTTTCTTCTTGCCTGGATTGAGCTGCGAGACCTTTGCTGTCTTATTCATTAGAGTGCAGTACAGATCAGCACCAACCTCAATATGAGATTCATCAACCATCTCCCCTTTCATGGATTCATCGATAATGGGTCTGTCATTCTTGTCAGTTCTGAAAGTCTGGTTTATTTCTGAAATTTCTCGATAAAGAGTCTTTTTACCTTGAATCTCTCCCCTTTTAACTGAGTCATAGAGAGCTTCCGCCTTAAGGATTTGTTTCTTTAATTTACGTTCAAAGTTATCAAGGATATCGGCCCTTTTTGATTCAACGGAGGCCTCAAATGCCTTGGTCCGATTTTGAAGATCAATCATTTGTCTTTTGATCTCTTTTCTTTCAAGGTCGAGTTGTTGATTTTTGTGAGCGATGTCTTCAAGCATTGATTCTACTTTGACCTCTCCTCCTTCATTGTAATCATCAACAAGTCCGAGTATTTGAGAAGTTATACTTCTCCCCTTTCCTATAGTTTGAAAAATGGAGAGTGCATATGAGCTGCCAGGTTCACCAATAAATAGTGTATAAGTCGGTGTGTGGTCAGCCTTGTCAAAACCCATATGTGCAGAGATTAGCTTCTTGTTTTCATAGATATAATTTTTGAGTTTCTTGTGGTGTGTGCTGACAATGAGTTTGATGTCTTCCCTGTTGGACATATAATCAATTAGGGCCGCTGCCAAAACAGATGCTTCCTCGGAAGACGTACTGTTAAATATCTCATCGATTACTATTAACGATTTACCGTTAATAGACTCTAATAAATCGAGGTAAGTTTTAACTTCACTTGAAAAGCTTGAAAGACCTTCGTTGATATCTTGTAGATCACTAGAGAGAAAAAAGAGTCCATCCAATAATGGAAGATTTGCCTGCTCCGCTGGAACATACATTCCTTGATGCAAGAACATGAAAGCTAAAGTGACACTTTTAAGGACAACTGACTTACCACCAGTATTTGGACCTGAGATGAGCAATCCCCTATCTCCAACTTTTAATTCAAGGTCATTTTTGACAGGATTAGGAATGAGAGGATTAAAGAAATTCTTAAGAGAGATTGGAAAATCATCTTCTAGCTGTGGTTTTGAAAACCCATCCTGGGAACCAAAGCGAGCTTTCGCCAGATCAATATCAAAATCAATATTGGCATGAACAAAAGTACTGACATGAGTAAAGTTTTCGAAAATAAAATTAGAAATGCTTTGAAAAATAGTATTCAAGAACTCTTCAATTTTCGCGTTAACTTGCAAACGTTGATTCCCTAGGTCTTTGATTTGAACGGGTTCGATCAGTAGTGTGTGACCACTGGAGCTCCTTGCAACAATTTGTCCCATGTTGGCATTATAGCTATCAGACTTTACTGCAAGAACGAAATGGTCATAAACAATATCGTATTCAGGATACTGAAGTGCCTTTTCAAACAATGTGGTTCTCGGGAGCTTTGATAGGGTCTCTCTGATGATACTTTCAATCCGTTGAAGTTCTCGGTGAAGACCTTTTAAGATTGGGTGAGAGCCATAATTAATAGTACCGTCAGTATTAATAACTGCTCTGAATTCACTGATGAATTGTTTTCTAAACAGATTCATCATCTTGGGGTTGAATTGTTCTTCACTGATTAGAGCAAGTTCTTTGAAAGTTTTAAACATGGATAAAAACATTTCAAAATGGAGAGTGATATAGTTCAAAGAATCGAGGTCTCCTGCACGACCTTTTTCAAATGTAAGAAACGAATCATAACTTTCGATTCTTGGATCAAGGTGCGTCGTATTGGAGTAGTAGTGGTTTCTGAACTGGTCAAGGCGTTCAATTAGGACATCTTGCCTTGAGAGAGAATCCTGAATAAGTTCTTTAGGTAGAGAATGGGTATTCCTTACATCGGTCTTGGACTTTTCAAAAAAGCAATATGTACAAACCTTTGATATAATGGAATACCAGTCAAAAGAATCGAATAGGGTGCTTTCTGCTTCATTGAGCAAAAGGTTGGTTTGCATGAGACAAAGTTACAGCGAAATTGAGGAAACGACAATTTCTTTGACGTCTCTGGTCAATGAAAAGGGGAGTGCCCAGATCCAAAAAATAGGGACTTCTCCACATCTCATTTGTTTTCAGCTTCGAGTGAAAGGAAAGACTATCTGTCTCTATCTTGGAAGAGGTGGAGACTATAGTGGATTGTGGCTACATGACAAATATTTGCCAGCAGAATTCAGAGTCCTGAAAGATAAAACTGTTGAATATCTTAAAAAAGAAATCAAGGGATTGAGCATCGTTGCCCTTGGGGTGAATGATGATCAGCCATTTGTTGAATTCAGTCTAATGTCCAAAACTAAAAATAAAAAACTAATATGGCTTTATGGAGATGAGGGGTCTGCCTTCATCCTGAGAGATATGGATAAGGAAAAATCCTTTTCTTCTTTTGCCGGAAAAATATCTAATGAAACACTGGATGATGTGATTAAAAATTTTTGTAACCAACGCAAATGGAGACAAGAAGAGAGTAGAGAAAGTATAGAAGAATATTTTAAGTCACTTGAAAAAATGGCCTCCACTCAAAAAATGGTTAAAAAGAAAATTAGCAAGATTCAAAAAAAATTATCACATATTGAATCTGACCTGACCCGCTTGAATGAAAGTCAAAAGTTCAAAGATGATTTAATAAAAGATCAGATTGAAATAGGAGAGTCTTTTAATGTCAAAGGACTCAAAGTTAAGTTTGAAAAAGATTCCGGTCATTACCAAAAAAGAGACAAAGTACTGACAAAATTAAAGGACTGGGCAAAGGCAAGGGATCTTCAAGCGAACAGACTGGAAGACGGTAAACAAGAGTTGGAAAATATCTCATCTGGAAGCGTCAAAGGGGATGTCTCACACATCAAAGTCATCAAAGTAAATTGGAGTAAAAACAAATCTTCATTGATTGCAGGAGAATCTAAAAGCAATGAAGTTGGTGGTTATGACATTTTTGAGTTAGAGGATGGAACTAAGATTGGTATTGGAAGAAATGCTGCCGGAAATGATGAACTGAGAAAAAACTGGGGTAAAAAAGACGACTATTGGTTTCATATTGAAGGTGAAAAAGGATCACATTTGATTCTAAAGGGAAGCTTTAATCCTGAGCATTTTAATCTGGTAGGAAGTATCCTAAGAGACTACTCAGGTTATTTGGGCACTGAAATTCCAGTGATTTATTCCACAGTAGGTAAAATCAAAGGAATCAGTGGAAAACGTGGGGCAGTAACCATCGCTAAACCACGATATTTTCAGTCGGTTTATATTGATAACTGGCGGGAAATTATTGCTAACAGTGTTTTGTAATCCTCTAGGAAGCTAAAATATATGAGAGATTGAGAGAATACCCTGAGGATTCAAGATGAAGAAAATTTTATTAGTTATATCCATTTTATGTGGTTTGAATTTAGCCAATGCGACGGCCACACCACCAGAAATCGAAAACTTTGATATTAGATACTATGATCCATCCAATTATGGATTGAGAGACTTGGTGTTTGAAATGCGAATGAGCAATCTAGTTGAGACGATGAAGCAGCGATTGCAAATAAAAGATCTAGTAGATGTTTATTTCAAAATTTATTGGATGTATCCAGGTAAGTACAAAGTCGATGTAGAGGGGCTTCCGGCTGGTTTCAAAGAAATAAAAAGCGAACTGAAGGCGATGGTAAAAAATAGGCTTGATTTCGTTATTCCTGAAAAATTATCACCAAAAGTCAGAAGTTATGAGCTAAAGGCTCAAAAATCCAAGAAAGGAACGACAATTGTGGGTACTGATAAAACCCATACTCGCGCTGTGAATGAGATCAGATTGAGCTTTGATGGTGGGGGAAAACTTACAGGATTCAAGACAATGAGTCCTATGGGTGTTAATACTTCCGAGATGAAAATGTCTGCCAAGTCTTGGTCACATAACAAATGGGTTGTGGATAGATTGATTGTTAAATCAATTCAAGGCATACAAATGACAGAAATTAATCATGACGTTGAGTATGAAAATGTGGATGGATTTGGATTTCCAAAAAAGGTTGAAGTTATGACAACCAGAAAATTGGTAAAACCTGAGTCCGTAAAAAGTAAAGATGAACAGTTAAAGCTGAAAACAGAAGTCATGTTCAGTAAATACGAAGTGAATACGGGGAAGGCCCAGAGATATATAACTCAGGGCTTGAGGAAATAGCATAAAACAACAGATTCTAGTAACTTCTCTTTTTTTAGTTCTTTTGAGCTCTTGCTTTAAGCAAGAGGCTCCGACCGTACAGGCTGACATTCCAAGATCTACAGAAGAACTGCAAAGACTTCAGTCTTGTGGAAGTGTGAATTTCATAAAGAACTTTTTCACTCATCGAAATGTGATCGACCTGTTCAAGTGTCTTGGTTGGAACAAGTCTTATACTTCAATGTTTAAATCAGTTGAAACCGTTAGTGAAAAAAACTGGAATCATCTTTTCACACCCACTGGACGTGAATTTTTTGATAATCGTGTTAGAAGAGATCGAATCTTTAAATACGTGAAAAGTCTGGACTCAAAAAATGGATTGGATGATCTTGGAAGAGTTATTACGGCCTTGAATGAAACCAACTTTTACGACTCACTAGATGTTCTTTTTAAGTGTGCAGACATGCCATCGTTGGAAGTGTGTAAAGGTAGAAAACCTCATCTGATGAATGATCGTGAGATCAAAAATCTATTTAAGTTCATGTTAATTGACAGTGATCTTTATGGACACTCAGCAAATGTGTTGAGAAGTACAGTCAGTGCGATTGGTGAAAAAGCATCAGAGTTGAGAACTGAAATTAATAAATTCTATAAGGCACCAGAATTTACAAAGATGCGTTTGTCCTTGATGACAAGACTTTTGAATACAGTAAACAGAGGGATTAGTAATGAGGAAAGGGCCTTTATGGCAAAAATCTTCTTCACTATTACCAAAGAAGATGGGAAACCGTGGCTTCATCGCTGGTTCACCAATGAAAAACTCAACGATGAAAATTTCAATAAACTGTTCAATTATCCTGTTTCTGTAAATCCGGACTTCATAAAAGACGCCTTGGCCCTTAGAAACGCATTTAAGGAAAATCTAGTTTGCAAAGGCCAAAATGGTGATAAATACATTGAAATTGATGTTAAAAGACACCTTGAAACATTCTTAGAGAGACTTAGTCGGTCTAGCTTTGAGGAATTTCAAAAATTTGCTCTTCAGAATACAGCGACTCTTACGGCGGCAAGATCATTTTGTCCGATACTCGAAAACTACAAATCAAGAATTACTTATATAGATGGCGATCGTGATGTTAGCGAAGAGTACACACTTCGTTTTATTGATGTCATTGCAAGTCTCGCAGACTTTTTGGGTGAGGAAACAAACTTTGACTTGGTAAGAATTCTAGCAACTGCCAGCAGGGGAGAGTCTCCTTCAAAAATTCTTTATGTCTTAGAGTTCATGAGTGGTGAAACCTTTCAAGCCTTCAATGAGTTGAATAAAGTAATTCTGAAAGAGTCTGAAGGCTTTTATCCTCTTGTTTTAAAAATAATTAAAAACGTAAATGAAGATGTCTACTCACAGTTAGGTGCGATTGTTCTTACGATTATGGATCAGAGCAATGAGGAACAGTTCAAATCATTGGCCGCCATTTGGAATTTTTGGACTCAAGAGGAGAGAAATTTTCTCTTCAGATTTATTGATAGACATTTAGATGATGAAACAAACTATGTTGCATTGTTTGAATTTTATGCCGACCTCTTGAGCGAGTTTCCAGGAATTGTAGATAGCATTACGAAAGAGTTGTCGGGGAGTGATGAAGCTTTGTCGAAGACATATGTTTCCGCAGAAGATCTCATCGCAAATCTCAGAGGAGCAGATGTTCTTGCAGATTTTAAGAGATTCTTTTCACGTGATCAGATTATTAGAACGATAGAAGTAATCTCTCGAGGAGTATTGATTGATACACCTGATTTGGCAGCCTTCCAAGTAGACTACGTAGATGAATATGTTGCTCAGGCCAGAACAACTCCATTTGACTTCAGATGGCAGAGAACCGGAGTTCCAACTGAAAGTATTGTTGAATGTATTAAGGAGATGTCTTCCCCTGAAGAAAACTTTTACTCTTTGATAAGAGATCTTCCTATTCCCTGTAAAAAGGCAAAAAATTACGAGCTGACCATCAGAATGTTCACTTGGTTGGACAAGATTGATAAAGAGTATCACTCCGTAAACACAAGAGGTAACGAAAGCAAAGGTCTCTTTGATGAGCTGGGTATATTGTCACCAGCAATGATGGGAACTTGTGTGTCTCTA
>SBGE01000302.1 GCA_006226755.1 Deltaproteobacteria bacterium
GCAGTTTCGCCTTCAGCATTGAGATCAGGTTTATCTTTGGCCAGGGACCAATTTGCGGTTTCACCTTCTTCTCCAATAGGCCTTTTATCTTTGGCCAGGGACCAGTCTGCGGTTTCACCTTCTTCTCCAATAGGCTTTTTATCTTTGGCCAGGGACCAGTCTGCGGTTTCACCTTCTTCACCAATTGGTTTTTTTTCTTTGGCCAGGGACCAATCTGCACTTTCTCCTAAGGCGTTCAAAGGAGGTTTTTCCTGTCCCTCAGGAGAGGATGAGGCTGAGATAGGTGGTGGAGTAGTTGTAGGTTTATTTTTTGATAACTCTTCGGCCTTTTCAATTAAAGGAAAGAAATCGGGATCCTTGAATGGTTTTGGAATGAATCCCAGGGCCGTTGAGCTCTTAACCCAGGAGACAGTTTCATTTTCAGATTTGCTGAGCCAGATAAAAGAGCAGGGGAGGGCCTTTTCATTTACATAATTGAGAATTGCTTGACCGTCTCCGCCTTTCATAAAGACTTCACAGATAATCAGATCAAAGTCATCTTCTAGATCGAGTACAATCAGTGCCTCATTGCCTGAACTTGCTTCAAGGATTTCGCAATCAAAACCCGTCTCCAAATACATGGAAACGTAATCACGCATCTGAGAATCATCATCAATTATGAGAACCTTCATCTTGTTGAAATTCTATCAAATTGTGTAAACAAAAGACATTAAGAGGCAGAACTGTCCACTCGGGCGTTTTCGAGAATGTAGTCAATGATCTCTTCAACTTCATCAGGTTTTTTGAAGATCTTTTTTATCCCTAACTCTCTGGGACTTAGGATTTCATCGGCCATTCCGCACAGAAGAAGAATTTGAGGTTTGTTTAAGCGGTCCATTTCTCTGATTTTTTTTACTAGCTCAAGACCATTTCCATCAGGCATGTTTATATCGGAAATTACCCAGCTGACTTGGTTATTTTTCAAGTATTCAAAGGCACTGTTGCCGCCTTCAAAAAGCTCAACAGAAGCCCCTTCTTCCTCGAGGATTTCTCCGATCAACGTACGAATCATTTCTTCATCATCGACCACGGCAATCTTCAAACCAGTTAAACTCATGGAATATCTCCTCGCTGAAATTATAGCTTGAAGACAAAAAATTAGGCAGACTAATTAAAGTGACAAGGAGTTGTCTAAGCCACGTAGATGTTGATTTATAAACGTCTTTTTGTGAGATTGTAATTGCCCGAAAATAGAGCACTTTACTCAAACGATGATTAATATCATCTTTGATCATTATTCATATCCTCCGAGCAAATAAGAGAGAGACCGATAATTTAAAAAACGGAGGTGTTTATGAGTCTTGAGAAATTTGAATGGGACGACAAGCTAAGTGTTGGTGTACATGAAATGGATCAACAACATAAAACATTGATTAAAAAAATTAATGCTTTAATTGATACTCTTGAAGGTGGAGATACGGGAAAAGTTCTTTCAAGCTTTGGAGAGTTAGCCGGTTTTGTTATTCAGCATTTTGAAGAAGAAGAAAAGCTAATGGAAGATGCAGGATTTCCTGGATTGGGAGGGCATAAGCTCATTCACAAAAACCTACTAGATCAAGTTGGTGGCTTCAAAGGGGAAATTGAGTCAGGAAATTTAGATAGTAAAAAGCTGGTTAATTTCCTCAAGTTTTGGCTGACTAGTCATATCATGGGAATCGACGTCAAGTATGGAGAGCACATTAATAAAAATGCTGCATAAGGCTTAGAGCTTATTTTAAATTGTGAGAAGATAAGCGGATGGAAAGCCACTTTATTTACAATCCAACAGGAATAGGGTCGCATTGTCATTGTGCGACCCTGTGTGAGCACCAAGGAGAAATTTACACTACTTGGTATGGTTATGTTGAAAAAGAAAACGATAAGGCCCAGATTGCTGTTGCTAAATATAGTGAAGAAAAAAAAGAGTGGCAAAAAGGAATACTCCCTTTTGATCATTTAATGAATTCGAATTGTGGAAACCCAGTTCTTTTTTCAGATCCAGTTGATAAAAAACTACATCTGTATTTTGTCATTTTGAAACATCATTACTGGGATAGTGCACAGATCTTTCATTCCGTTCTCGATGAAGAGAAAAATTCCTGGTCTTCACCTAACAAGCTTGATCTTCCTGTGGGGATGATGATCAGACACAGGCCTCAGTTCATCAATTCTGATACGGTCCTGATTCCTGCCTATCATGAGAAAGAAAATACTTCTTATCTTTATTATTCAATTCGACCATTTGATAAATGGGAAAAGGTGGGAGAGGTTGAGGGAGATCTGATTCAAGGGGATTTGATCAATACTGAAGGGACTGAGTGGCAACTCTTACTTAGGCCCTCGATGGACACTCCTCATTATGTTTTTCGCGCCTTGAGTCCAGACAATGGAAAGACGTGGAATACTGTGCTTCGAATGAATTTAAGATGTCCTTTGAGTGGAGTTGCTGCTGCTTACTTTGGTGACAAAAAAGTCGTGATAGCCCATAACAATACAGAGAAATTTAAAAGAAATCCAATTTCACTTTCAGTCAGTGATAATTACGGAATTAATTTTATCAAGCATCTAGATGTTGAAAACTCCGAAGAAATGGAACTTAGTTACCCTAGTCTTCTTCTTGACTCCAAACGTAGGTTACATTTGGTCTACACCTTTAATCGGCGAATGATCAAACATATCTGTTGGAACGAAAGTGAGATTTTCTAATGAGTATGGATAAGATAACAGATTTTAAAAATCTTCATCCAGGCAAGCATTGTTTTATTATCAGTAGTGGACCTTCTTTATCCGATCTCAATTTGGAACCTCTGAGAAGAAGGTTGACCTTTGGTCTGAATAGATCTTTTATGGCCTACCCGGGCGCTTATTATCATTGCGCTATGGATGAAAGACTTTTTGATCTCTATCCTGAAGAACTAAATGATACCCGATTTTTATTTACGTTACCTGATCGCCCTTGGGGTATTCCAATTGAATTACTTGGGGCCAATGGATTCAGTTTCGATTTAGAAAAGGGAATCTACAGTGGCTATACTGTGAGTTATTTTGCGTTGCAAGTAGCTGTCTATATGGGATTTGACCGTATCTTCTTTCTCGGTCTTGATTTAAAAAACACTTCCGAAAAAACACATTTTTTCGGTCAAGATCATAGAAATTTGAATCATGACAACACAGAGTTTCCTAAAATGATAAAGGCTTTCAACGAAGCCTCCTTGATTTTAAAAGACTCTTCTGTTCAAGTTTATAATTGCTGCGAGGACTCGGCCTTAAGTTGCTTTCCTTATATGTCTTTTGAAGACGCTATCAAAATATAATTGCCCATTGAGAACCTTCATGATTCCGCTATCATAGATTGCTATGAAACCAAATCTAATGATAGTAGATGATGCAAAAACTATTCATCTTGTGATGAATGAAATGTTCGAAAATGAATTCGAACTTTTGCATGCGTCCAATTTAAGTGAAGCAAGAATGAATTTAAAAGAAAGTCCAGTAGACTTGATCATTCTTGATGTGAACCTCAAAGATGAAAATGGATTTGATTTTTGTAAAGAAATTCGTAATCAAGGGTTAACTGATATCCCTATTATCTTCATCACAGCTTCAAATAAAAAAGAAGATGTTCTCAAGGCCTTCGAAGTTGGCGGAAACGATTTTATTGAAAAGCCTTTCGAAAGAACTGTTGTAAAAAAGAGAATTCAAACTCTGTTGGATTTAAAAAATCTTCAAGGGCTCAAAAGTCAAAAGATGAATGAAGAGTCTGCTTTAAGTATGTTAGCGACATTGAGCCATGAAATTATCAATCCGCTGACTGTTATAAAAAAAGAATTATTGGCCCTTCGAAGAAGGGAAGACGAAAGTCTAAGTGATATAGCTTCAGGTATTGAAGCAGCTGTAAGCAGAATTAGTAGTGCATTAGAAAAAGCCAAAAGTATTGATATGAACGATATGTCTTCGTATAGCGAAGGAATAAAAATATTTAAGGTTGAGGAAAATGAGTGACCTACTCGAAGAATTTTCTATTGAAGCTTCCGAACTTCTTGAAGAGGCCGAAGAGTCTCTTCTAGAAATTGAATCAGGAAGAGACATTGAGGGAAATTTTAATAGAGTGTTTAGAAGCTTTCATAGTCTTAAAGGTTCCGCTGGGATGATGGGGTTCGAAGACATTCAAAAGCATATGCATTTGAGTGAAGATCGCTTTGAGAGTTTTAAAGAAACGAAAGATGAGTTGCCTCAAAACATTGAGTATTTTTTAGCTTGTGTCGATCATTGTCGTCGATTGTTAGCTGGAGAAGTTGCGGAGTTTAGTCATGAATCATTTAATAGCAAATCCAGTGCGCCGGTAAATGAAGTCGATCCCTCAAAAGCTACAATACCTGATGGCACAGTCTTTCTGGTAGATGTTATCGGTCTCGATGTTAGTAATTCAGATTTCTTCAAAGGTATAAGTCAATATGTGGTCACAAATGTGGTCACTGATTTGAATTCATATTTAAAAAACAAAAAATATTCCAGTATAGATGCTCTTTTCATCGATAATTCTATAATTGATGAATTTAACAAGGCCATAAAAGATCAAATACCTGTTCTTGTCATGGGAAAAGTTCATCCAGATGACAATACAGATAATATCTTGGCAACAGAGGTGGAAAAATTCGACTTAGAACATATAAAGACGCTTCTTAAGTATTCCCAGATGCTGAATCGCTCAATTGGAATTATTGAAAAATCAATAAGACTACTTTTTTATCAATTTAGTGATCTCGATAAGTATCTTGCTCAAAATGGTAAAGAACAAGTTCGGGTAACACTTCGAGAAGAAATTAATAGTATCTTAGGAGAGCGTAGCGGAGTCTTTAAATGAACCAGGTGAGAAAGAAAGTAGCCTTAGTTATCGAAGACTCGGAACTTTTAAAAAAAGTTGAACAAATTATACATGCTGTAGATGGAGTCAGTGTTGATAGTTACGGTAGCTTAGATTCTTATCTTTCTAAAGAAAATGATTCGATGAGTAATCTTTTGATTATGGAAAGAAAGGCCATCTCTTCTAAGGTTGATCAAATTGAAGAAGTCGGAAAGATTAAAACAATTTTTTTAATTGAAGATAAATCAGAGAGTATTGTTGGAGAGAATCTTTTCAGCATAAGAAAAAATAGATTACTCAGTGAACTGGCTCCTGTTATCAGTGAAACAGTTGGAGATGGGGGAAGTCTTCATCTTAACGTTTCAAAAAGAGAGCAGGGAGCAAAATACCTAAAGTTGGATATCAAAACACTGAGTGGTATTAATGTTTATCCATGTGATGTCTATATCTCCTTAACGGCAAAAAAGTTCGTCAAAATAATCAACAAAGGAACAAAAGAAGGTGAAAGCAATCTTTCCGTATATATTCAAAAAGGGGTTGAGGAAGTTTGGCTCACTAGGCAAGATTTTTATAAGTATGTAGATGTCTTTTTTCCTAGAGAAAAATTTATCAGTGAAACAACTATTTCACCTGAACAAAAAGCTGCTCAGGTTTTGGAGTTGCTACACAATACCGTTGAAGGCCTGGGTTTTTCCAAGAAAGCTATTGAGAATGTGAATAATCTAATTGGCCAGCTGGGAACCAGCGTTAAAAATAAAGATCTTTCTAAAATCATTAAAAAAATGAATAACTCAGCAGGAAGCTTTCTTTATAATCATAGCTTCTTGATTGGAATTATAAGTACAAATTTTCTCAAAACACAGCAATGGAATAGTCCAGAAAATCAACGGAAACTAGTCATGTCGGCCATGTTTCATGATCTTGGTTTTGAAAATAAGAACAATGTTATTTTTGAGTCTTCTGACCCCCGCAACATGAAAAAAAATATGAGTTTAAAAGATAGAATGGATATTGTGAGTCATGTTGATAGGATCGTTTCTATATTGGAAAAGAATAGCGACATACATGAAGACATTGTGAAGATAGTTCAATGTCATCATTATTCAAAAGATAAAATATTAAGTTTGTCAGAAACACAATTCTCAAGATTATGTGCCGTTTTCTATTTGGCACATGAAGCTACCTTAAGACTTTTTAAAGTTGCTTTTAATCCCGACAAAATTTCTAAAGTGATCGAATCAGTTAGAGAAGATTTTAATTATGGTCCCTTCAAAGGGATACTTGATGATTTTTGTACTAACTTGAATGAAACGATTGGGAGTCATTAACGTTGCTAAGGGGTCGCGGAATTTAATACTGACTCTCTCTGTAATGGAAATAAATGTTATAGAATACTCCTGAAACTTCGATAGTTAATTAAAGTGAAATATTATGAATCCAATTGTTAAAGAATTCTTGGTCGAGTCAAATGAAAATCTTTCTTCAATTACAGAAGAGATGACCAAGTATGAAAAAAATCCAAATGATAAAGAGATTTTAAATTCGATTTATCGAACAATTCATACCATGAAGGGAAGTGCAAGCTTTCTTGGTTTCAAGAAACTTGAAGGCCTTACTCATATTGTAGAAAACATTCTAGATAAATTAAGAGAATCTGAAATTAGTTTGACTGGAGAATTAGTCGATCTATTCCTAACTTCTTTCGATGCTTGTTCCACAATTGTGAAAGACATTGAGGAAAATGAATCTGAAGGAGATCGAAGCTTTGATGATCTCATCAAAAGATTGAAAAATTATATTGCTGAACCTCTAGACTTGAGAGAAAGCGATACTGTTATTGATGATGATATTGTCAGCGATATCAATCTTTTCAATGAAAAAATAATGGAAGTTAAACAGCAGAAGCCTGAACTTGTAGCTACTCCGGTACAAGAAAAATCAGAACCTGTTAAAGTTCAAGAAAAACCCAAGTCTGAGCCATCGCCCGCTCAAGAGGTCAGATCTACACCTAAACCACCTGTTGCTTCAGAGAGTTCCTCTAGTCGTTCTTCTATAAGCGATACCATTCGAGTGAATGTAAGCTTATTAGATAAAATCTTGAATGTAGTTGGAGAATTGGTTCTCAATAGAAATCAAATTCTACAATTTTCCAAGATGAATGATGAACCTGAGTTGAATAGACTGAGCCATCAATTGAATGTGATTACAACTGAACTTCAAACTGACATTATGACAACACGTATGCAACCGGTTGGGAGTGTGATCAATAAGTTTGAAAGAGTTGTAAGAGACCTTGCCCGCGGTCAAAAGAAAAATATCACATTGGAAATTCAAGGGCAGGAAACGGAATTAGACAAGACTCTCTTGGAAGTCATTAAAGACCCGCTTACTCACTTGGTTCGAAATGCTATAGATCATGGAATTGAATCACCTGAAGTCCGTATCAATAATGGAAAGTCTGAGACCGGTCATCTTGTCATCAAGGCCTATCACGAAGGTGGGCAAGTCATTATTGAAATTGCTGATGATGGAAACGGTATTCCAAAAGATAAAATTTTAGCAAAAGCAGTTCAGAAGGGTCTGATCTCTGAAGAAGATGCTGGTAAGATGACAGATCAAAAAGTATTGAATCTTATTTTTCATCCTGGATTTTCAACGGCAGAACAGGTAACGAATATATCTGGTCGTGGCGTGGGGATGGATGTTGTTAAAAGTAATATTGAGAAAATTGGCGGGGAAGTCGACATTCAAAGTGTCGAGGGACGAGGAACAACTTTTAAGTTGAAAATCCCTCTGACATTGGCAATCGTTCCTGCATTGGTCGTTGAAAGTGGAAATGAAACTTTTGCCATTCCTCAAAAGAACTTAGTAGAACTCGTTCTCCTTGAAGATACTGATGTGAATAATATTGAGGAACTTCATGATCAAGAATTCTATAGATTGAGAGGGGAGTTGATTCCCATCTTTAGATTGAATAAATCACTTGAGCTTTGCAATGACAATGAGCCTGACGGTTTTTTGAATATCATTGTCCTTAAGGCTGAGGGAACTCAGTATGGACTCATTGTAGACAGTATTCTTGATACCCAAGAAATTGTAGTCAAGCCACTTTCCAGAAAACTCAAATGTCAGAATGTATATGCCGGCGCCACCATTATGGGAGACGGTAAAGTCGCATTGATTTTGGATGCTTTTGGCTATTTCAATATGGTTGATAGAGGAGCAGACAAAGATAAGGCCGTGGAAGAGTTGCATAGTAGAGATAATTCATCACAAGGCTTATTCAATGCCGATGTTCAGGAACTTCTCTTGTTTGAATTAGGAGATGAACGTCCTTACGCTATACCTCTATGTTTGATCAATCGTCTTGAAGAATTCAAAGATAAAGATGTTGAGTGGTCAGGCAAACAGTCTCTGATTCGATATCGTGGAGGGGCCATGCCATTGGTCTCCCTTGATAAGTCTGTTCATATAGAAGGAACGAGTGACAAGTTAGGATCAAATGGAGTTCTCCCATGTATTGTTTCAACAATACGAGGGCAAAGCTTTGGGTTTGTCGTCAAGCGGATCTTGGATATAGCCCGTTCAGAAAATGTAATTGAAGAAGATAATGTAGATCGAGAAGAACTACTTGGTACAACTTATGTCAATGATCGGCTGGTTACATTGGTCGATGTGCATACTATTGTTGATCATATGGGACTAGGTAAGAGTCGTGCGAAACACTCCTTGAAAGGGAGAGTACTTCTTGTTGAAGATAGTCCACTTTACCAGAGAGTAGAGATGGATCTATTAGAAGAAATTGGTTTAAAAGTCACATTAGCTGAAAATGGCAAGAAAGCCTTGGATATTTTGAAATCAGGTGAACAATTTGACTTGATTGTGACTGATGTTGAAATGCCTGAGATGGACGGCTGGGAACTTTCACGATCTGTAAGAGGTCTCGGTGGAAAGTTTTCAACAATTCCTATCATTGCCGTGACAACCAGAGTCAGTCCGAAAGATTTGAATAAAGGTAAAGAGGTGGGCTTTACTGAACATCTCGAAAAGTTAAACAAACAAGAAATGGCCGATAGTATCAGCCGTGTCTTGTCAGCATAGGAAGTGTTTATGTCTGAGATGGATACAGCTCAAACAGGAAACTTAAGTAGTGAGGTTGTACAACTTTGCGGATTTAAAATCGGTGGGGGTTTTTATGCCGTACCTGTTTTGGAAGTTCAAGAAGTTGTTAAACCTCAAATCTTGACTACTGTTCCCCTGGCCCCAGATTATATTGATGGATTGATTAATTTGAGAGGGCAGGTGGTGACAGCAATCAATCTACGTAAACTTTTTCATATCACTGGCAATGCCCCTGAGGAGTTCATGAACATTATTGTTCGCAATGAAGATTCTCTCTACTCATTGGTGGTTGATGAAATCATGGATGTTATGGATGTTGAAGTAAAAACATTTGAAGACACTCCAGATGCTCTAGATAAAGAGATTAAAAAATATATTAAAGGTGTCTATAAGTTAGAAGGCAAGTTACTAGTACTACTAAGTTTAGAAAAATTATTAAATATCGAAGTCTAAAAGGAAGGGACTTATTATGAGTAATCTAAAACAAGCGCCAGATGCGACCAATGATGTGGAATTTTTGAATTCCTTCTACAACCTTGCAGATGAAAATTTTGCTGTTATTCGATTCGAAACAGACGGAACAATCATTCATGCAAATAAGAACTTTTGTGATGCTCTTGGATACAATCTCGATGAGATTGTTGGCAAACACCATAGTATGTTTGTTGATCCAAGCTATACTCAAACTACTGAGTATAAGGCTTTTTGGAAAGCCATTGCTAAGGGTGAGGCATTCAATAAAGACTATAAAAGAATAAGAAAAGATGGATCAGAGATTTGGATTAAAGCTCTATATTCTCCTGTCAAAGATGCTTCTGGGAAAGTCGTTAGCGCAATAAAAATCGCACAAGATATTACTGAGATGAAAATGGCTTCTTTTCTGAGACAACTCGTAGATCTGTCTCCAATGAACACTATGAAGGCATCAAAAGACGGTACTTTGGAGTATATGAACCAGTCATCTTCAAAGACACTGAAAACTTTGGAACAGTATTTACCAGATAAAGTTGAAAATTTGATTGGAAAAAGCATCGATATGTTTCATAAAAATCCTGCTCATCAGCAGAAAATTATTTCGAGTCCATCAAACCTTCCGCACTCAGCTGTTATTCAATTAGGTCCTGAAAAGTTAGACCTACTTGTCTCTCCAGTTTTTGATTCAGAAGGGGAGTATATTGGACCAATGGTGACTTGGGAAGTTGTAACTGAAAAGATTGCAATGGAAGAGTCACAAGCTAGAACACAGCAGATGGTCGATAGATCTCCAATCAACACAATGATGGCCGATACTGAGGGAAATCTTCTTTATATGAACCAAAGTTCTTCGAAAACATTGAAAACACTCGAGCAGTATCTTCCAGATAAAGTTGAAAACTTGATTGGAAAGAGTATAGATGTGTTTCATAAGAACCCTGCTCACCAGAGAAAGATTATTGGCGACCCAACAAATCTTCCTCATAAAGCAACTATCCAGCTTGGGCCTGAAAAACTAGACCTATTGGTCTCTCCTATCTTTGATAAAGATGGTCAATACATGGGACCAATGGTTACATGGGAAGTTGTGACTGAAAAGCTTGCTATGGAAGCTGAAGTTCAAAGAAATAACCAGTTAGTAGAAAAATCACCAGTCAATACGATGATGTGTGACCCTGAAGGAAATCTACTCTATCTAAATGAAAGATCGAAGTCTACGCTTAAGACATTACATCAGTACCTTCCGGTTCCAGTAGATGAACTTCTAGGAAAATCAATTGATATGTTCCACAAGAATCCGGCCCACCAGAGAAAAATTATCGGTGATCCGAAAAATATGCCACACAAGGCAATTATCCAGCTTGGGCCAGAGAAACTTGATCTACTCGTTTCAGCAGTTATGGATAATAGAGGCAAATTTATGGGGGCCATGGTTAACTGGGATGTCGTAACGGATAAAGTTCACTTGGTTGAAGACTTGAAAAAGTCAGCTGATGAACTATCAAAAGCTGCTGCAGGATTAATGGAAACTTCAAACAGTCTGTCTGCTGGTGCTGAAGAAACTTCGGCTCAGGCAAACACCGCAAGTGCTGCTTCTGAAGAGGTTAATGCTGGTGTTCAAACAGTTGCTTCTAACATGGAAGAAATGTCAGCGGCAATCAAGGAAATTACCAAGACGACAAATGAGTCATCAACAATTTCTAATGATGCGATGAAGATGGCGAATAACACCAATGAGATTATTGGAAAACTCGGTGAATCCAGTATTGATATTGGAAACGTTATCAAAGTGATTTCATCTATTGCTCAACAGACTAACCTTCTCGCTTTGAACGCGACGATTGAAGCTGCTAGAGCTGGTGAAGCTGGTAAAGGATTTGCGGTTGTTGCTAACGAAGTTAAAGAACTTGCGAAGCAAACAGCTCAAGCAACTCAGGATATCACAAAGAAAATTGAGAATATCCAAACCGATACCAAAGGTGCAGTAGAGGCCATCGGACAGATTAGTGAGGCAATTGAAAAGATCAATAGCTATGCTGGAAATATTGCTGCCTCAGTAGAAGAGCAAGCTGCAACAACTTCTGAAGTTACTCGAATTGTTACAGAGTCTGCAGAAGGGGTGAAGCAGATCAATGAAAATATTGGTCAAGTTTCTCAAGCTGCCTCTCAAACTGGTAAGGACGCAATGAGTGCTCAAGAAGCATCGAATCTTTTGAAGGGGCTTGCTGAAGCACTTCAGGACCACGTTAAGAAAATTGAGGTTTAATGAGAGTTCTTATTGTTGATGATTCGATAGTTTATCGAATGGCGATATCCCAGGCATTAGAAAATGTGCCTGGGATTGTTGTCGTTGGAAGTGTTTCCAATGGTCAGCTTGCGGTCGAGAAAATTAGACAAGATCCTACTATCGATGTTGTAACCCTCGACATGGAAATGCCTGTCATGGATGGGATGCAAGCGATTGAAGAAATCCGAAAATTCAACAAGAAGATCATTGTTATTGTTTTTTCTTCTATAACGATGAAGGGAGCAGAGAAAACCATTGAGGCCCTTAATAAAGGAGCCAATGATTTTGTGACAAAAGAAGAAGCCACAGGGGGAAGTTCCCTAAGTATTGATGGAAGTCTACAGATGATTTCCAAAAGTCTATTGCCAAAGATAAATGCATTTTCCAAAGTAATTGGAAAATCTCGTGCTACGGGTTTGACTGGGACTGGTGGTACTATTGGCAGCGCAAGCCCCAGTTCGATGGGAGCATCAAGTGGATCTTTCATGGATCAAATGCCTATTGCTCCAAAATTAATTCTTTTGGGTTGTTCAACAGGCGGACCTGAGGCCCTTACTAACTTGGTGAAAGGTATTAATCGAAAATGCACTGTACCGATTCTCGCCGTTCAACATATGCCACCTCTTTTTACAAAGAAATTAGCAGATATGCTGGATGCATTGACTCCTCACATTCATGTTAAAGAAGCTGAAGCTGGTGAAACTGTTCAACCTGGTGTCATGTATATCGCACCAGGTGATTATCACATGAAGATTACCCGCGAAGGGAAACTTGTGATGGATCAAGGAGAGAAAGTATCATTTGTAAGACCGTCTGCAACTGTTCTTTTTGACAGTGCCTATAGAAATTATGAACAGCAAATGTTGTGCCTAACCTTGACTGGAATGGGGGATGATGGCGCTGCAGCTATAAAAAATTTGTTGGAAAAAAAGACATATATATACGCTCAGGATGAGCAAACATCAGTTGTCTGGGGAATGCCTGGAGCTGTTGTAAGAGCTTATCCAGACACCAGACTTTTACCTTTAGAGTCGATATCAGGTCTTTTAAATTCTGTTTTTGAAAGGATATAGAATGGGTGCTTTTTTCGGGAAATTTTTGATCGAGAAAAACATTGTAGATTCGGCTTCCGTGATCAAGGCCCTAAGTACACAAATGGAAAGTCAGCCTTCGACACTAAGAATCTTGAAAGAAAAGAATCTATTGGCCGATGATCAAATTGTTGAAATAATTGCATATACTTCAAATACTGGTAAATCTCTTATCTCCGCATTGAAAGAAAAAAATCTATTATCGGAAGAACAAATATTAGATATAGCCGTTGAGCGTACAAAGTCAGGAATGAGTTTTGCTGAAGCTTTGATTGAGCAAACTAATATCGAGCCGAGTAAACTTCAAGAACTTTTAAAAGAGTATGAGACCCTTCCTAAAGAAGAATCAGTTTCGATTGCATCAGAATCTCCATCTTCCAGCGAAGTCGAAGACGAGACTGAGATCAATGCTGCAGCTCTCGAAAGTCTTAAGGAACTTGGAATGATGGATTCTTCAGAGATTGAGGCTCTTGAAAAAAATGTAGGATCATTTAGCTTTGAAGAGAGTGAGGCAGCATCAAATGATACAAGCGATGATAGTGAAATAAATGCCGCAGCCCTCGAAAGTCTAAAAGAACTCGGAATGATGGATGAATCAGAACTGGCAGAACTTGAAAAAAGTGTGTCGGCCAGTACAGACGAAATTGTCACTGAAACTTCTACAGAAGATGGTGAAGGTGAGATTAATGCCGCTGCACTTGAAAGTCTAAAAGAGTTGGGAATGCTTGATGAATCACAGCTGGCAGAACTTGAAAGCAGTGTCGCTCCATCAACACCTGAGCCTGATTCCGGATTGGTTTTTCATGGTGTATCCGGTGAGTTCTTGAAGATTTTTGACCAAGATACGTTTGAAAAATTAAATGAAGCTCCAAAAAAGATGGCCCAAGGCTTGGAAAAAGAACATATCAACGAGATTCATCAGTCAGTATCAACTTTGTTGGGAGCTGCTCGATTGGCGGGATTACAGTTTTCAGAAAAACTCTTGGATTGTTGGGATGCTATATTGACCAAAATATTAAATGATCAGATTAATTTCGCTGAGGTCAATATGCTTTCTATTTCAAAAGCATTCAAGGATACGGTAGGTCTGACCAAGGATCTAAGAGACAATATAGAGAAAACAAATTCTGAAAATGCGTTGCTTGCAAATTCAGATTGGAAAAATAAATTTATGTCAACTTTGAAGAGTAGTCTTGTAATTGCAGGAAAGAGATAACTGGAGTAAATATGAAAGTTCTCATCGTAGATGATTCAAAACCAATTCTGATGATGGTCTCGGACATTTTGAAGGAACTTGGCCATGAACCCTTAACGGCAGAGAATGGTGAAATTGCTTTCGAAATGTTGACGAGTGGGCAACAGATTGATTTAGTTCTTCTCGATTGGAATATGCCTGTTATGACAGGCATAGAATTTCTTGAAAAAAATAAAGCAGAGTCAGCTTTTTCTACTCCTGTGTTCATGATGACAACTGAAAAAAGTCCTGAAAAAATTCAAAGAGCCCTCGAGAATGGCGCATCAGATTATATTATGAAGCCTTTTACTCCTGACATCCTTCAAAACAAGATCGAGATGTTGCAAGAGCTGCTGGGGTAATTCATGATTTCGGATCAGATCTATAAATTTTTTTCTGATTATGTTTATAAACATACCGGAATTCTTTATAAGGATACCGACTATTATCGGTTAGACTCTCGAATCAACACATTAATAAAGCATTTTGATGTTCCAGGTCCTGATGAACTTTTCCAGTTACTTGCGATGGAAATCACTCCCCAAACACATGATCTACTTGTTGATCTGTTCACTAATAATGAAACTTATTTTATGCGTGATCTCAAGCCCTTTAAGGCATTTGCCAAAGGATTGATTTCATCCATAAAAGAATCTGGAAATTTAATTGGTGGAATTCATTTGTGGTCTTGTGCAAGTTCCACAGGACAGGAAGTTTATTCGATCCAAATGGCAATTGATACATTTGGGGATCCAAATGATTTAATCACAATGAAAATTGATGCAAGTGATATTTCAAAAGAAGCTTTAAAAAAAGCAAAAGAAGGAAGCTACACTGGACTCGAGGTTCAGCGCGGTCTTCCAGCACCTCTTCTCATTAAATACTTTGAAAAGAAAGGAGAAGAGGATAAATGGACTGTAAAAACTAACTTAAGAGCGAGACCAAACTTTTTTGAATTCAATCTTTTGAGTGGGAATTTTCCAGTTTCAAAGTACCACATTATTTTTTGTCGAAATGTTCTGATTTATCAAGATATGGACAATAAGAGAAAGATTCTTGAGAATATCTATCAGGCACTCAAACCTGGAGGATATCTAGTTTTTGGTGCCGGTGAAAGTATGATCGGAGTTCAGTTGCCTTTCGAACATGTTGAAATTGAAGGGGCATGGTTTTACAGAAAAAAGTCATGATTCCTCAAGGTACTCAAGTATTGTTCCGATAAAGCTCTCAATAGAGTCCTTTTACAGGTGGGTTAGTGGTGACTAAAAGCTTGGATGTACTATTTATCGATAATGACCGAAATATGGTCGCAGAGTACGAAAAGCTTAGTAACGACGCTCATTGCAGCTTTATGGTTGTTACAGATCCTAAAATGGGCCTTGATACTATCCTCAGAGAAAATCCTAAAATAGTCTTTGTTGAAATGGATATGCCTGATGTTGACGGCCTTAAAATCGCCATTAAATTCAGTGAAGAAAAGCTATTTGAGCATTCACAAATCTATCTGCTGAGTAAAAAAGAGATGGAAGAAATTGAGCTCTTCAGTGTTCGCACCCTTGGTTTTAGTGAAGTTATTAAAAAACCAATGAAGAAAGACAAGTTCTTGAAAATACTCAAACAATCAGCTGAATTTTCACGCTCTAAAGCAGCGTAAAATTCGTCTCTAAATTTAAGAGTAATTTTTTATTTACCGAAAAGATACATGGAAAACTATGTGAGGAATTGCCATGTCTGATTACAAAATAGTCTGTATTGATGATGAAAATGAAATTTTGACCTATCTCTCTTCTCTTCTTGAATACAAGGGATATGAAGTTATGTCGTTTACCAATCCTGAAGAAGGATTGAGTTTCATTTTACAAAACCATAAACAAGTACTCATGACAATTTGTGATTTCAAAATGCCTGAGATGTCTGGATTTGATGTTAGAAAAAAGATGTTGGAAAAAGGGGTTGAGATTCCTTTTGCAGTTTTCACAGCTTTCTATGACAAACAGATGGCCGCAGATGCGATGAGGCTAAGAATTTGTGAGTTTATCTCCAAACCAGGGAATGAAGACGACTTTCGTGCTGTAATAGATCGTGAAGTAAATGGACGACTCGAATCCATCAAAGAAGAAAGAGAGATGGTTCAGGATTTTCTAGATGAAACTTCACCTATGCTAGAGGAAATTGAAGAACTTATTCTTGCCTTGGAAACTGACCCGCAGGATGAAAGAGCGATCAATACATACTTCAGATTACTTCATACAATTAAAGGAACAGCATCTTGTCTAGGCCTTGAATCATTGGCAGGATATGCTCACCACTACGAAGACCTGATTACGAAAGTTAAAAATCATGAATTGTCTGTTAACCAAGCGGTCATTGATGTTTTGTTAAAAGGTTTTGATTATTTAAAAACAATGTATGACTGTGAAACAAATGGAAAAGTGTATCCCTTTGATGTCAATGAAGTCACAAAGATATTTGAAAGTGGTTTCAAAGAAGGTGATTCTTCGAAGAGTGAAAGTGTAAGTGAGCATACTGACTCTCAAGGTGGCAGAAGTGAAAGCAAGAAAGTTGAGAAGGAAGAGAGAATTACTGTTCCTGTTGATAGCTTGACTGAATTCTTGGAATTAAGTGGAGAATTGACAGTACTCAAAAATACGATTTTCAAATCACTGGTTAAACTTACTCAGAAGTATCAAGGTGATCATGATATTGAAATGCTTGGTGAAACTATTTCTGAAATGCACAAAGTAAGTTCACTTCTCCAAAATCAGATTGGAGAAATGAAAAAAGTTTCTGTTGAATCAGTCTTTAAACCAATGCGAAGAGTTGTACGAGATGCTTCAAAAGCTTGTAAGAAAGAAATTAATTTTGTTACTGAGGGTGGCGACCTAAGAGTTGATACATCTGTAGGAAAACTTTTGAATAACGTTTTGGTTCATATGCTTAGAAACTCTGTCGACCATGGAGTTGAGAAACCAGAGATACGTGAAGAACGAGGAAAAACTCCTGAAGGAAATGTCACTTTAAACTGTTATGAAACTGGAGAAGATATTTTTGTTGAAATCGTCGATGATGGTGGCGGTATCAATAAGGATTTTATTGCACAAAAAGCAATTGAAAAAGGGCTCTACTCCCAGGATGAAATTAACAGAATGTCTGATAATAGAATTTATAACATCATTTTTGATTCAGGCTTTTCAACTGCTGAGAAAATCACTGCGGTCTCTGGGCGCGGTGTTGGAATGGATATGGTTAGAAGCTCAATCGAAGAAATGGGCGGAAAGATCTATATCGATTCGAAGTTAGGAGAAGGAAGTAAGTTTGTCTTGGCGATTCCTATCCCGCGTTCAATCCTTATTATTAAATCTCTAAGTGTTAAATCTGCTGGAATGAGTTTCAATATTCCACTTGATAATGTCGCTGAAGTTGTAAACTATGAAGGTGAAAAGAACGGAGATTGTCTTCACAATATTGAAGGAAGTCTGGTGCTAAGACATCATGAAGTTTTAATACCTCTTGTAAACCTTGGCAAAACTCTTGGGTATGAATCTAATTATGATGATAAGTTCAATATTGTTATCGTTAAAGGTGATGGATTCAAGTATGGAATGGTCGTCGATCAGATTGATGATATAGAAGAAATTGTTGTTAAAAAATTGAACCCACCTCTGAATCAATCCGTACACTTTATGGGGGCTACATTCGTAGGTGACGGTGAGCTTAGTTTGATTCTTGATCTTGAAGGTATTGCCAAAGAGAAATCACTTTATGGAAGCCAAGAAGATGAAGATTTGACTACAGTTTTTGGCTCTGGAGTTGATGCCAATTTTGCTAGAGAGTATATGCGATTCAAGATGGGGGATATGGAAAATTACTGTCTACCTCTTGATTCTGTTCATAGGCTTGAAGTTATTGAACGAAAAACTATCGAGTATAGTGGGAGTCGCCCAATCGTTAGATACAGAGGCGGCGGGCTACCTCTATATGTGATAGGAGATAAGCTTGGCCTTATGACAACTGAACCATTCGATAAAGTAAAAGTTCCAGAGCTAATTAACGTTATAGTCGTTCAGAATGAAAATAAACTATACGGACTTGTGATTGATGAGATTATTGATATCGCCACAACTTATCAACAAGTAGATGCTAGTGTGGTAGATAGAGATGGTCTTCTCGGCACTATTTTTATCGATGAGAAAATCATCACCGTCGTCGATATCAATCACGTAATTGGTGTTATGAAGAAGGCAGAGGAAGGAGCTTCAGATTCTTACGAAGAAGCTCCTGTCGTTGAAAGTAAAGCAGCTTGATTATCTGTTGATTTCCAGTTCTGATCCTCTATAGAGAAGTACTCTTCCTGGAGGCAGATTTACGTACTCAAGCTTGATGTTGATAACAAAATCAGCTTCTTCAGTCCAGTGGACAGTGTTTGCATCTTCACATTTAAAATCTATCCAACCTTTTAATGGAAGTACATAATCTGGGCCTTGAGATTGAATTCTTCCCCAGTGAAGGTTACTGACTTTGTAAGAGTTGAGTTTTCTTCCGGCACCTTCACATGAAGCAACTTTTTTAAACTCTTCTGTCAGATCAATCATAAAAGGATGACTTCTATTGGTCCATTGTTCCCATTTCACTGTAGTGACAGAGTTGAGATATGGGCTTTTAAAGTTGGTGTTGATAACTTCGATATTTGTTCCACCAACATTGTTTTGAACTTTTACACTTTCCCTTGCGAAAAAGTTTCTTAGTTTACCGCCGAGTGAGTCAAGAACACTATGAGATTTTACTCCTGTCTGATGACCTACTTCATGAATAATGATCTGAATAATTCTCCCCAAGTGATTGAGAACATCGTTATCAGCATACATCATATCCAAATTGATGAAGATTGGAGCATACCTTTCAAAACCTGTAACAGCGACTCGAACTTGTTGATCGTCTTGGTCAAAGAAAAGATCTCCAGCATCATTACCATTCATAAAAATGAAATTATGCTTTCTGACATTGTTGACCACTGTCAAAACCCAAATGTCATTGAGAATTTTTCTTTCATCTGGCATGAGAGGGCATACAGGTGAATCAACACAATCTTTGATAAGTTTTGGAATCAATGTATAGGCATAATGAAAATCGGCTTCGAGACGGCCTCCACCATTTCCTGCTATATCTCCTGACCCAAGTCTTCTGATGAATTCTTCATCAAGTCCCATGTTACGAAGGGCCTCAAGAGTTCTTTCGTCAAATTCAAGTCCAATTTGATTATTCTCTATCGAGTCTATTGCATCTCTTTCTGTAGTTGGAAGATTAGCAAAGAGTCTATCCGTTGGGTGTACATCGCCATGATCAGCACTGGCGATACCGATAGACATGATGATTGACATGATAACTGTGATCAATGAGTTGCGTGTCTTCATTGTGAGATATCCTTTCTGGTGTGTCCGAAAAGTTGGGCATTCAACTGGAAAACTTCCAGGCCATTGTCGTTTGCAAATTCTTCATTGAACTCTTGAATGAATTTAAAGACTCTTTCTTTAGCTTTTGGAAGATCTTCTGGGTTCATTCTAAATGTTAAAGATGAAATCTGTCTTTCTTCTACTGGTTTTTCTCGAAGTGCTTCTGCCGCTCTCTCCATCATTCCAGTGTGGTGATTTTTAAGAGCACTACTTGGAATGTCGTTAGGGGAGATGACGCCTCTTTCAGCAGGAGTCAGATTGCCGGCTTCGTCTCTTGTGATAATACCTAATTCGAGAAGAGCGTCGATGGCATATTTAATTTGGCTTGGAGTAACCTTTCTATCAAGTCTTTTAAACATCCAATCATAGTCTTCAATAAATCCTGGTGTACTGATTAATTGCTTAATCACATAAAAGTACCACTTTGAAATAAGTGAAAACTGATTCAATGATAGCTGGATGTTATTTTTTCCCGGAGCAATAATGGAAAGTCTTTTGAGAAGATCTGAAGGATCTTTCCCTTTTCTCTTTGCTCGGTCCAGGTCTACTTGGAGATCAAGATATTGCCTTTCTTTTGCAGATAATTTTAATTCTTTTCCTAGGGAATTGATCATATCACGGCTAGGAATACGATCGCCGTTTAGAACCATTGTGAGAGAGCTAGGAGATTTATATCCCAGTTTTTTTGCCCAGATCGATAGGGTTCCACTGGTGTGGTTGTACTTACCGTTCGGAAAACATGCGGCTTTGAGGTATTCTCTGTAATCCTCAAAGTCAAAAATACTTGGTTTGATTTCCCTCGTACTTAATTCCACGTTTTCTCCGTATTTAAAGCGGGAACCGTAGTTCCCGCTGGTTTAAAAATTACTCACATGCAGTGATAGTATAATTTTTGACGAAAAGTGGACGACCTCTTCTTGATCTATCCATATCGTCTCCATCACGTCCTCCAGATACTCTTCTGTATACTGGAATGTCGTAGCTAAGTGGAAGTTTGTAGTCATAAGTTTCCCACTCAACACATCTGTCCTGGTCTCTACCAGTCCATCTGACACATCTTTCTTTTGTACCTTCAATGGCAACAGTTGGGTAAACCATTCTGTAGTCGACACATCTGTCATTGTCCCGACCCGCCCATCTTGTACAATCTTGCTTAGGCTTCTTGCTTCTAAGCATGTCTCCATCAACACATAGTGAAGGAGCCGTCATAAACCAACCAAAGCTTAGTTGGAATTGAGGCATCTCGTAGATCACTCTGCTATTTCTAGAGAGTTCACTCCAAGGTGTGCTTGCATCTGGAGTGCTACCGAATGCAACAGTTGAGGCCAATAGGGCGAGTGTAAAAATCGCTTTTTTCATTTTTTCTCCTTGTGTAGGGTTTGTTCGTTCACAAGGATGAAAATATTGGGCTCACAACCTTTTAACAATTTTTTTTCACAGATGAAATGAAAAAGTTTTCACAGGGAGAGAATTACACGGTGCGCTTTGTCCCCGATTTTATTGATTTTACTCCAGTAAAATCGAGGATTTAGCTTATTTCCAGTTTTGAGGATTGGCCTTTAGGTAGGCGAGGATGGCCTCCACCAGGTAAAAAATTGAGCGTTTTTTCTCTTCTGGCTGGAAATGTTTCACATATTTGCACTTCTGCTGCATGATCGGCGAACTCATTGAGATGGCAAAATGAACAATATCACTGAAGATCATTCGCATGGCCCAATGTCTTCCAGTTTCAGGAATATTTTCTCCTACTTCTCTAGTGAGAACTTCGAGAAAGGCCTCTTTACCAGGAGGTCCAAAATCATTTTCATCTGAATTATCAAAAAAGTCCTCTGGAATCTCAACATTGGGTTGAAGGAAAAGTTTAAAACTGTTCAATAGACCAGAAGAGTTTTGTATAAAGTAATTATAAACTTCCCAAGTAAATTCGGCCGTTGTGATTCCTTCATGTTTACTTATGCTATTGATCTCTTTCGCCATTCTTTCATAGGCCATTTGAAAAGTAGCGCAGTATAGATTGTTCTTGTTTTTGAAATGATAATTGACTGCTGCAAGATTGACTTCGGCAGCTGAGGCAATATCTCGAATTGAGGTACCTTCAAAACCATTCTCTGCAAAGAGAGTCGAGGCAACTTCTAAAATCCTAGCTTTTGTGTCTTTGGTTTCTTTTTCAGTCATCACTTCACTCCTGCCAAGTTTTGATTGGTTGAAGAGTCTTGATTTCTTTTGAAAACTTTATCCATGAGTTTACTGGAAAAAGCGTTGAAATCTTCAAGTATGGCATAAGCGCATGGAACCCATATGAGAGTCAGAATAGTACCTGAAGTTAGCCCCCAGGCCATGGCCAATGTCATCGGAATCAAAATTGCATCAGATCCACCTATGCCGTAGGCGGTAGGAAGGAGACCGGAAATAGTAGTCAGTGATGTCACGAGAACGGCCCTCAAACGCATTCCCGAAGCCTTGACGAGAATCTGATGAAGATCCATTTTTCCTTCATCTTTCATTGTGTCGATGAAGCTGATGAGAACAATACCAGAGTTTACGATAATCCCACCGAGGCCGATAATTCCGATCAAGGCAAGAAAGCTGATCGGTCGCTGATGTAAATAGAAGGCAATAGAGAAACCTAATAGTCCTAGTGGAATTGTTGACATGATGATCGCTGGTCTCAAGTAGGATTTAAAGAGGAAAACCAAAAGCGCGAAAATCCCAATCAAAGAGAGAACCAAGGCAGAGTACAAGCTTTCCATGGACTCTTTTGTCGATTCAGCAGCTCCTCCAAAAACCAAACTCACTCCAGGGAAGTCATTGTGGTATTTTTTGAAGAGTTCTGTGAGTTTCTTATTGGCAATAAAGCTTGTGATTTTCTCTTCGTTTACTGAACCAGTCAGAGTTTTCGACCTTTTGAAATCAAATCGCTTGATTTGAGGAGTCCCATCGTGAATCTTGAACTGAGCGAACTCACCAATAGGTACAAGATTACCTCTAGGATCAAGAATTTTTACCTGCTTGAGATCTTCTACATCTTTTCTGAATGTTTCATTAAGTCTGACTATGACATCGAGGTCTTTGTTATTAAGAGTCAGTGTCGAAATACGTTTTCCTTGAACAGCTGTCCTAACTGTACTTCCGATATTTCTGACATTCAGACCAAGACGTGCTGCTTTGACATAATCAATATCAATATAGATTTCATCATCACCAATGACGTCATCAATTTTGACGTCATATACACCTTCGATTTGCTCCATATCTGATTTGATTTTATTAATCATTCCATAAAGCTCTTCCATATTGTTACTTCTGAAAGTTGCTTCAATCGCGTTCCCAACAGGAGGACCGTTAACCAATGCTTCAAAGGCAACACTTTTGATGTATGAAGTGTCGATCTTTTGAAGCCTCTTGATCACTTGAGTATGCGGAATGTTGTTTTTCATATGGTCAGAAACATAAACTGTAACCATACCAACATTATTGCCTTCTTTTGCTTTCGGATCTCCTGGTCCCATCGTAGAAACACCGGCCCTCGCAACAATATCTTCAGCATCGTTACCTAATGTTTTTTTGATGTCGTGAGATAGTTTTTCTAATATTTCATGGGTCTTTTCAATTCTCGAACCTTTTTCTAACTCAACTCTAGTCATGTAGATTTGTGTTTGTTCTGCAGGAAAGAGTATGAATTTATTTGCAACGCCCATAAAGAAAATACTGACAACAAGAATTCCCGAAAATGCTCCCATTACCCAATATCGCTTAGAAACCATTACGTTCATGAACTTTTCAAATTTGTGTTCAAATTTTGCAAACCAGTCGACATGCTCACCTTCAACTTTTTGTTTCACAACCTTACCTGCAATTTTCAATCGCATCGGAAGGAAAAGGAAACTTTCAACTAGAGACCAAAGGAGAGAAATCGTTACAACAATTGGGATGTATTTAATGAATTGGCCCATTACTCCTTTTGTCACAAGCATTGGAAGAAAGGCAGCAATTGTCGTAAATGCTGTCGCAGTAATCGGGAGCCATAATGTACTGACTGACTCTTCAGCCGCTTCAGTCGGAGACATACCTTCTTGTCTTAGTCGTGTGAAGTTTTCTGCGATTACTACAGAGTTGTCGACAAGCATTCCTAAAGCAATAACTAATGCCAGAATGGTGATTGTATCCAAGTTCATTCCAAAGCTTGGCATGAGACCAGTTGTTCCCATGACAGCAAGAGGAAGAGAGAGGGATGCCGCAATTCCTATTTTTCCAGGAAGAAAGAAAAAAAGAAAGAGGATTACAAGTACTAGACCTGATACTGCATTACTTGCTAGAACATCTAGTCTGTTCGCAACTTTACCGCCCTCGTCGTTATAAATATGAAATTGATATTCAGGATATCTCTTTTGAAAAATTTCAACTTTCTTACTGATAGCATCCACAAGGGAAACAGTATCGGCTCCAGCTTTTTTCGTAGCAATTAATAAGGTCGCTTCTGTCCCATTGTGACGGGCCCTCGTTGTAATTTCCTCAAGACTGTCTTCGACTTGGGCAATGTCTTTGAGAAGAACTGTACTCCCTGTGAAGTTTGACCTTACAACCAGATTCTCCAACTCTTGAGATGTCTGGACTTTTCCTTCAATTCTCACAAGTTGTTGGTGCTTGTCTGTTTTTACGGCCCCTCCTGGAGTGTTGGTGTTTCTACTATCAATTTGAGCAAGTACTTCATCAATGGAAATGTGAGCTTCTCTCATTGCATCGAGGTTTAGTCGAACTTGGAAGGCCCGTTCGGCAAATCCCACCAGACGAACACCCTTGAGGTTTTTGTTGTCTTCCATCTCTTCTTTGAGCATGTCAGCAATGACGTCTCTTCGTCTGTCTTTGTTTGATCCAACGACTGCCATCTCAAGAACGGGCATTTCTTCAGAGTTCATTTCCATGAATTTTGGAGGATCTCGAAGATCTGAAGGCAAACCTGTTGTTCTATCAATCGCTTTTTGGATGTCACTCATTGTTTCATCGACATCAACTTTGGGGTCATCCATATCAACTCTAATGACAATAGTTGAAAGACCAGACTGTGATGTGGATTTGACGTCCTTTAAACCTGTTACACCTCTGATTTCATCCTCAAGAGGTTTAGTGATTTTTGTTTCGATGTCTTCTGCTGTGGCACCATCATAAGATGTGATAACTGTGGCAGTGGCCATAGAGACAGCTGGAAAAGACTCAGCATTCATTCTTCCAAGTCCCATGACTCCTAAAATCATGAGTCCAATCGAAAGAACAACTGTCAGTTTGTCGTTTTCTATGAAAAAGCGCGCGATCGTTTTCATCTTAAATCCTGTTCAGGTTACACGGTGTTTCAGTGTAGACGGAGAAATAGTCGAGTAATGTATTGATGATGTTGAGTTTCGTTTCAATTTCGGCCAAGTTTGAATTGAGAAATCCATCCTGTTCTTGAACCAATTGTTCAACAGTGATTCGAGCTTGTTTGTATTTCTTTTGAGAAACTTTCAAACTCTTTGCAAGGTTGAAAGAGTTTATTTTTTGATTGGCTACAACTTGCTTAAGTAGAGTCACTGATCGGATCATTTGACTATGGTACGCTTCAAGCTTTGCCAAATTGGCCTCTTGTTCAGCTTTAAACTTCTTCTTGTTAACGATTTCTTTTACCTCTCGAGTATCTTTCTTGCGGCTGCCAAGTGGAATCGTCAGTTGAAGTCCTACTTGATATGCATTTCTTCCATCACTACTTAGGTCAGAATAAGATTCGCTATAGGTATACTCCTTACCAGTCTTTTTGATTTCTGATTGCAGTGCTAGGTCCCAAGTGTCGTAGAGATTGTCTATCTTCTTTTGATTTTGTTCTTGTCCGTTAAGAATCTGTACAACTTCATCGTAAAGAGTGAAGTCCATCGGTGAATTTGTTTTTTGTTCCAACATTGAAGAACAAACCAAAACATTGTTAACGGTTTCGTCTAGATTGTAAGGGGCTAAAACGATAGTTTTACTTGCAAGAGATGGAATCATTTCTTTCAATCTTTGATGAAGATTGGATTGTTGATATTGCAGTGAAATCAAACTCGCAGTTCTCGCTGCGACTTGTGAACGATATCTCGCGACTTCGCCAGAATCAGCAACTTTGTTTTTAAAGCGATCTTCGGCTTGTTTGACTTGTTGATTGGCGGTGACCAGTAACTCTTTTGTGATTTTCTGAGCTTCATTGTTTGCCACTAATGCCCAGTAGAGCTTTCTCAGGTTTTGAATGAATGCTTTTTTTGAAATCTTCTTTTCCAAGTCAGCTTTGTCAGCCTCCATTTTTCTATTATCTAACTCAGTTTTGGTGATTCGACCCAGGAAATCTTTATGGAGGTCCATGGCCAGCTCTGCAGAGATTCCTGTTGTTGTCGAAGAAGTCACAAAACT
>SBGE01000151.1 GCA_006226755.1 Deltaproteobacteria bacterium
AGGAACTTTGCTGAAGTCTTCATAACAGAGGAAGCTGATTTTATCTTTCTCTTTATTGATCTTTATAAGATTACAATCTTCAATTGTTCCTAATAGTGAGCGTGCGACACCTATTTTTACCTGGAGAGGCGCAGGAAGGGTGTGGATATAATCATTATGTATATAAAGCGCTTGAGGCAGAGCTTTTCCTACTTCAGCAGCCTTAAAGCACTCCTTCATTATTCTTTCATTTCCAATTGAGAATAGAAGTGCTTCAGCCTTTGGGAGGATTGAAGTATAAGACTGGAAAAAGCTCTTAATGTCGTATTGAAAATCTTTCGGAAGGTCCTTTTTCTTTGGAAATCCTCTTTTATCAAATCTTCTTAGCGCCAGAAAAACCAATATTTCTTCAATTCTTTGAGCTCTGTTATCTAAGAATTTGTTTTCATCAATATTAGCTAATATGCAGTCTTCAATTTTTCTCATTGAGCGATATTCTTCTATAAGTTGTTTATATGGCTCGAATTCATCTTTTTCGGGTAATCTGCCGATTGCTTCGGTGTATCTTAGAGATGGTTTAAAAAATGGAGACTCTGGAATGAGTTCTTCAATACACTTTTTAAAAACTTTAACTTTTTTGAATTCCCCTGAAGGTTTGTCTAGCTGAGTGATTTCTAAATAGACTCGTCTTCGATATCTGTTTGATAAGTATTCCAGTTTATCCATTTCATTTTTAAAGACTACAAAGATACCTGGCTCTAGTGGAATGGCATCTGTTTTCAAGTGTTGCTCTAAATAGTTTTTGAATTCGGATTGTTCAAAATACTTTTGAAATGTGCCCCAAGAAGAGAGCTCTCCGTCATTATATCGATTTATAGATAAGGATTCATTATGGGTTCGAATCATTACAGAAACACAGAGAACCTTTGTCGCTAAACTAAAGGCTTTCTTGAGTGTGGAAATTCTTTCTTTTGGATCTTCTATAACATTGAGTACATAGCCCAAATTAACAACTTCACTTTCTATGAGAGGATTCTCTGGGCAAAAATGAGGATCGTATTTGTTCAAGTTTTTGAACCGATTCTTTTTTAAGAGATCTATGTCATGGCCATGACCGCAGCCATAATCCAAAAATGTATTAGAAGACTCTAGTAATTGGTGGTCAAGTAATAGAGCTAGAGGGCGACTTAGTTTATATCTCTTGATTGCAGTTCTATGTCTGTTAATATTTTTCATACGATCTTGTAGCTAGTTATGTGTTAAATGTCTGGAGAAAATCATGTCTAATATAGCTGTAAATGAGGATTTTAAAAATCTCGCTCTTAGTCATTATGGTTATGATGGAGGAAATCTGGAAAGTGATTTATGGTTTTCCGGAATTGAGTGGGGTGGTGGTATAAATGTTAATGAACTCAAAAAAGATATTCAAAAAGCACCATTTCTAGTCCCTTTTGTTGACGATCTTAATGGAAGGAAAAAGTATCTCAAATATCAGTTCGATAGAAAGTTACTTAAAATTTTGGTAACGGCCCTCGGGAAAAACGTAACTGATTACCATAAAGAAGTTTTGCCTTCTAGTGGGGCCTATTCCTCTACAGGTCCGATGTTTAAACTTAATTTATATCCAATCTCTTTTAAGAACACATCGCCTGAGCATTGGACTAAAGAGATCTATGATTTAACCGGATTCCCAACGAAAGAGCTTTACATGGGATGGATTCAGCAAGAGCGATTTGAGTTCTTTAATAATTTAGTTAAGGAACACAAACCTAAGGTTATCGTTTGTGCAGGAATATCATTTAAGAAAGACTTCCTTCTCGCCTATGGGGGAATCGATAGTGTTTTTGATAAGCCGATTCACAAACTTAAACTTGGTAACAAAAAGAGTCCTGTTGAGGTTTATGAATCACGTATAACGAACGATACTAAATTAGTGATTACACCTTTCTTTGGTAATAGGTATGGGATCAACAGAAATGATGAATGTGAAAAAATTGGAAATTATATATCTGGTTTAATTTGAACTAGACTCAGCATTTTCACTATTCATAGATTCAAATTTTCCCGCATAGAACATATAAAGTCTCATGATGATATTAAAGTAACCAATCCCAAGCTCTGGCTTTAGTATCCTGTCAAGAGAAGCAATACCCCAAAAACGATCTCTTAGAATTTTAATGTCTTCAAATTTGTATTCTACAGAACCAACATCATCTGTTTTTACATGGGAGTCAAAGTTTCTAAAAGATCGAAGTGTCTTAGTGAAACTCTTGATTTGCTTAAAGTATTTAGACTTAAGGTAATTTTGAAAATCATAGAAATTACATTCTTTAAAGTACATTTCTGCTTTTTTCCTATCCATGTTCTCTAAAAAAGAGAAGAACTCATCGAACAGTATTGATGCTGGATGCTTGTCAAACATTAAATTACACCACTGGTGATAAGGTGAAACAATATCAGTCTTTGTAATCTTATGTTTAACGTTTTCTTTCAAAAAAGCCTCTATAACTTGAAAATAGCGGAGCGCAAGCTTATGCATCCTTACATCAATCACTTCTCCTGAGCAGTGACGCAAGTATGCATTCCTATATGCTTCTTCTGCTTCAATGATATTGATCTTTGCGACCTCAGGCACTTCTCTCCAAGCACACTCATCAATCAAATTAAGGATCATATCTTCGATAATTGCCTGATCTCTAAAACGAAAATTAAAGAGATCATAGAATTGAGCTCCATAATTATTTTTTATGTGAGAGGGAGAAAATAATTCAGATGAACTGAAGATTTTTGCATCGTCTTTAACTAGAAGTGGATAGGTTAGTCCAGATTCATATGGGCTATATTCTTGTTTATTTGATTTAACAATGAGGCTACCAAATAGCGACTCTCGTCTCATCTTGTAGAGATCATTTATCTCAAAGAAGACTTCACATGGTTGGTCTTTTAGTAAGCTCTGGTAATAGTCAGGCATCTTATTGTAAAAATCTGATCTCTTGCTTAACTCATCATTGTAATGAACTCTAATAAGGGGAGCCATATAGACATCTTTGAAGTCTGTGATTATGAGTTTTGTAGCGTCCTGTCCATTCTTCTCAATTATTTCATTAAGGTTTTGAACCCATTCTGTAGTAATCCCTGGTGTTCTTTTTTTCGTTTTTTCAACAAGTTTCCCCCAAAATATTGAGTTAGATTTGCCTCTCCCACCATTCAGTTCATGAAGCTTCTCCATGTGAAGTCTTACGATATCATTCTCTAAGCATGCCGAGGGATGAAATACAGTGATAACATGTGTAAGAGATTTGAGCTCTTCTGCATTCTTGATAGGGAAAGAGTGAACATTTTCATGCTCAACATCTTCATTCACTTTTTCATGATCATAGGGGGTAATTTTAAGAACATTTTCATCTTGATCCAGTTCACACCAAACTATTTCTTCTACTTTCGGCCTGAAGCCTTTGAAGCTATTCTTATTTATGTTTTTAACTTGGCCCGCAAAATTGTGGGGGTAATGTAGAACGACTTTTCCCTTTAAAGTGTTGTCGTTAAATGTTGCAACGCTAGCTTTTACTTTTGACAGATTACTCATTTGAACCTCGTCTCTTCTTTAATTCAGCTTCATGTTCCCGATCACAAGTTTTAGAGCAGTGTCCACAAACCTCATGAAGGATACCACCACAGTTATGTTCTCTATTAGGGCGATGGTCTAAACAGGCGTTTTCACTATAAATTGAAGCCAGTAGGTAATCTTCACGGTTAAAGATTGCTTCAACATCTATTTCATATGTAACTTCTCGATAACGTTTTGCTTGGTCGTTGGAGTAGAGTTCCAGAAGTTCTGCAACTCTCGCTTCTGAAGGTGCCAATACTGAAGGATCTTTTCCACTGAGGTATTCTTTCAGTGCACTTAATGAATTTATTCCCTCAAAGGGAAGTGAAAACTTCTTAATTTCAGACATGAAAACTTATCGGTTCCTGAGTGAATTAGTTCAGTAAAAGATGCGTTTTTTTGTGTGAATTCAATGGTTTAGATTTGTTAAGAGTTTGTTAAAGTCCTAGTGAGAAGTCTCGTTTCTTGAGACACCTCTCCAGTATTTTGGGTACTGGAGGGGAATATGCAAAAAATCATCACATTGATCTTTGTTTTGTTCACACTTGCGGGATGCAAAGTGCCGGAATCAGAATATCGAGAGTCTGAGAAAACGACAGACTATCGTGAGCCATCTCCTGGGCGCGAGGGAAACTTTGTCTTTGGTAAAGAAGTGAGATGGGGAAAATATGTCTTACCGGTTGAACGATCTGAAGGAACACTGGGTGGCATCGATTTCGTAGAGGATTCTCTTGGTTATATCCATGCTGCTGTAACTATTAAATACTTAGATGTATGGTCCGGCGGTTATCGTTACGCTCTTTACTATTTTCACAATCAATTCGGTTATTGGACAAGACATACATTAAAGATGTCGCAAAGCAGATTTTACAAAAGCGGTGGAGGTTACGGAGAAAATAACTTCGTTAGAATCGTCTTGGATGAAAATGAAAAGCCAATGATTTTCACAATTGATTCCAGTGA
>SBGE01000099.1 GCA_006226755.1 Deltaproteobacteria bacterium
GGAGGGAATATGCCACCACCTCCTCCAGGTGGTATGCCTGGACCGGGAGGGAATATGCCACCACCTCCTCCAGGTGGTATGCCTGGACCGGGAGGGAATATGCCACCGCCTCCTCCTGGAGGACCAGGGCCGGGTGGAAGTAACATGCCTCCACCTCCGACGCCGCCATAATCAATAAAATCAAGCTTCGCTTAGAGTCGCTTCGATGTTTTTGCCAGACTTTCTCTTACTATCAAACTGTAGGAGAAGTGCTGGCAAAAAGAGTAGATCTGTAATCAGTGCATAGAGAAGAATGATTGAACAGAAGATTCCGAAGTTTCTATTTGGAACAAAATCAGCAAAGATGAAAACTCCAAAGCCAACAACAAGCAACAGGGTTGTTGAAACTAAGGCCTTACCAGTAATTGAAAAAGTTTCTATGACCGCCTCATAGGCATCGAGTCCATTGCTTCGATAATTTTTATAACTGGAAACAAAATGGATGGTGTCATCCACCGCAATACCAAGACAAACAGAGCAGACCATACTCGTACCTATATCAATATAAATACCGAAAATGGCCATGACAGCTGCACCTAATGTAAGTGGAATGATATTGGGAAACATTGCAAGCATCGCTAGAAAAAGGTCTTTAAAGACGAATAGAAGAAGTAAACTGACCAGACCAATGGCCATGGTCATAGATGAGAAAAAGCTTTTTACAACTTGAGTGTTCATCTGGATATAAATTGGAACGTTTCCACCTGTATCTACATTCAAACCAAACTCAGGTGCTTTTTCCAAAATGTATTTAGATTTGGCCTCACTTTCTTTACTGGTTTCAATATTCCAGATCACACGATAACGGAGTTTTCTATTATCTATTGAAATTTGGTTATTGAGATCCATTCCCTGCGGAAGGCCCATTTGGTAGAGAAAGAGAACTTCTGCGACAGTTTCTTGTTTATCTGGAATTGAGTGAAATTTAGGATCATCGTTGTTAAGTGTTTGATGCATTTTCTTGATGATATCCAGAGCTGATTTAGTATTTGTAACTTCAGGTTCACTCTCTAACCATTTGGAGAAAGCATCGACTTTTTTCAGAAACTCAGGCGATTTGATACCTTCTTCTTTCTCTGAATCAATAACCAAATCGATTCCTCGCATTCCATTCATTTTAGTAGCAGTAAAATCATAGTTTTTACGAATAGGAACATTCTCACCGAAGTATTTCATCGGGTCACTGTTAACTTCACCAGTGAGTGCAATTAAAACAGTAGCGATAAGTTTCAAAATAAAAATACCGACAATCCATGATTTATACTTATTTACCCATTCAGCAGCATTACGAGCAAAAACTTTGGAGACTATGGCCTTGTCCTCTTCTCCTGTGTCGTCCTTGTAATAGATACAAGGAGTCGAGATCTCACCCTTTGTGAGAAAGGAGTATAGACCACCAAGAAAAAAGTAGGTGAAAAACCAGGCGAACAAAGTACCGATACCTGCGGTCAGTCCCAAATCACTGACAGGTTGAATATCAGTAAGGGTGATTGAAAAAAAACTGATGGTAGTAGAAATACTTGTCAAAAGAGTGGGCTGAAGGTTTTTTGTTAAAGACATGAGTAGTGCTTGTCTGGGATTGAAGCCCTCGGCCTTATAGTGATGAATGCTGGTTAGAATATGAACAGAATCAGCTATACAAATAGCCAAGAGAATACCAGGAATGGCGGACAAGAGTGCATTGTACGTAACATCCAAATAACCTAAAGCACCATAAGCAACTTGTATGGTAATCCCAATCAAAATAATAGGAATAATGATTGATTTAATAGTTCTATACATCCAGAACATCAATAGGATGATGAACGTGAACATGATGGGAAGCATGACTTTGTTGTCATTTATTGAGATTCTTCTAAATGCATCGTTTGCTGAAGCATCTCCAATTGTATAGATATGAAAATCCGGATGATCTTTTTCGTATTTTTTTACAAGTTCATCCGCCCCTTCCACAATTTGAGCATAGGCAGGTTCTTCGTCAAAGCTTGGTTTTAAATATCCATGGATAAGTGCGAGAGTACCATCATTTGATATGTAGTAATCTGGAACAACTTCATCTTGCATCGTTTTTTCACGAAGCTTGTCAACATTCTCTTTTGTAAATTGAAAATCTTCAGGTAGAAGAGCATCAATGGTAATTTCATCATTTATACTTTCAATGAAATTGTAGTTGGTCACAGATTCAACTCTGATGATATCAGGAAGTTTCCATATATCTTCAGTGAGATTGGAGATGGCGGTCAGAGTCTCTTCGTTGAAAATACCTTTTTCATTATGGAGCGCAAAGGTAATGGATTGGTCATTACCAAAAGTTTTTTCAAATTGATTCAGTTTTTTTATTTCTTCATGGTCTTTAGCAAACCAGATACGTGGAGAGTACATTGAGTGAATTGTAAAAATTCCTGGAGTGAGAGCGGCGAGAGTCAGAATTACGACAATTAACGAAGACTTTGGGTTTTGAACGATCCACTTGATAAACGGTTTTGGTTCAACCGTATATTCACCTTTTTTCATGATGCCTCCATAGTTTAAAAAGTTTATCAGAAATGTAGGGATTATCAATTTCATGATGCGAGAATGGTGACATAAATGGTCGGATAAAATTCAACTTCAAGTCATTGAATCTATTATCCGATAAAAACTCACACAGTTAATTTAAGGGGTCTCTTATGAAACATTTGGCTTTGCTGGCCTGTCTTTGGCTAGCTTCTTGTTCAACTTACGTTCGTGATAATTGCTCTACTGAAAGCTCTGCAAAAGAGGCCAGGGAGAGAGCAAAAAAGTGGTTGAGTTCTGAAGCCGATACAAAGGCCCCCAATTGTGAAGGAAATCGTCATTTTGGTCCTTCGAATTTCAAAGCTGTCTATCAGCAGGCCTATTCCGATCAGCTGAAAGTCCAATGTACTAAAGACTATGTTTCTGGTCAGGCATCCTTAAATAATACTGATCTCAAGTTTGATACCACTTTACTTGATAAACTCAAGAAATGTGACGAAATCAAAGTCGATTCTAAAAGTTTACAAAAGCACTATAGAGCAAACGTTGCAAAATTTTATTGTTCAAAAAAGAGAACTACTGATTTCGCTCTCAAGCATGCCAAAAACTTCAAAGCTCCAAATACAGATCATCTATCGTTTTGTTACCGTAAGACCAAGAGTTCCCTGAGCAAGCATTACAATATTTCATACAACAAAGAAATTTCCAGAGTTTGTTCACCAGTTGAAATTACGGCCATGGCGATTAAAGATGTCAAACTAGGGAAAGAGTTGGTTGATGGTGTTCAATTACTATCTAAATGTCCTGCAAAGATAAGAGAAAAGGCCTTGGCGACATACAAAGAATCATATTACGCCGAGGCCGATAGAAAAGATAAAAAATAAATTAAGGTATAAGGGCCAGAACTCTGTCTTTGCCGATTGTACGAATAAAGCCGGCCAGTTTAGGTCCTTTTTCTTTACTGATCAATAACTCATAAAGAGTGGCAAAAGCGTCAGAAGGTTCTATTTCAACCTGGTGAATCACTTCGTACATCTTCTCATGAAGATCTTTGTCTGTTTCCATACTGTCCCAGTTAGAAGCTAGAAATGATTTGAAACTCGTTAAAAAGCTTTTTTGTTTTTCATTAAGTTCTATACTTGGAATGTGCGAATTCACCTGGAATTTGAAATCTTCTGGAGCATATGTTTTCAACCAAAAGAGGGCACATTGACTTCTTTCATTGAATCTTCTTTCATCTCGAGCAGTTTTGATTTCATCAGCATAGGCCTCTCTGGCCTTACTAATATCACCATCATTGATCTGAAGAATATTACAAAGATGTCTGAATGAAGGCTGGATTGGACACTCTTCAGGCATTGGTCCAACTTGTGAAAGTTCAAACACTCTCTTTGCCATGTTAACTTTCTTTTCATTGCCTGGATCAACACCGAAGGCCAATCTTTCTTGTCTGTCATAGTCTTCATATGTCTTGATGACATCCAGATCGAAACTAACTGCAAAATCAACATTGGACTTATATGAAGCAAAAATCCATCGAACCATCTCTGGCTCATAGATATTCAAGACATCGTTAACAGTAATGATATTGCCAGTGGAAGAACTCATTTTTCCACCTGCACCCTTGATGGAAACAAAATCATACTGGAGGTAGACTGGTGTTTGCCAATCGTAAAGCTTTACGATCTCTTTTGCTGTTGTATAAGAACCGCCTTGCGAAGAGTGATCTTTTCCACCTGGTTCAAAATCTACTTTTTCAAAGGCCCATCTCATTGGCCAGTCAACTCGCCATGGAAGTTTTACTCTTGAAGTTGTTTCAAGTTCTTCAATCCCTGTATGTCCACAGTGATCACATCCGTAAGAGATTTTCCCTTCGCTATATTTGATATCTTTGATTTTGTTGTCGGTATTACACTTTTCACAGTAGACAGACACAGGTTGCCAATCAGATGCTAGGGGCTGACTACGGTGTTCATCCAAAATTGCAGCAATG
>SBGE01000086.1 GCA_006226755.1 Deltaproteobacteria bacterium
ACATTTCTCTTTAATCTTAAGCTTTCGGCCATGACCGCCTTTAAAACTTGAACTCTGATGTTTCTTGAAAAAACACATCACGTGACTAAACGCCTTGGAATCACCACCTAGTTTTTTGTAATTCTTAAAAAGTTTTTCTTCAACAGAAGAGAGACCTGTTTCAGGAAGTTCATCTGCTATATCACTCGGTCTTCTCGCCACCGGAGGTGATTCAATTCGAGCTCCCACTTGAATGAAATCTTTTGCTTTGATCAATGGTTCGACTACCGCCTTACAAATATTCTTATCATTGGATTTGATCGCTTTGGAATAAACCATTTTTAAGTGTCCCTGAAGAACACTACATGTTGCTCCACGAGATCCTCTACATTCCTTTATTAGAAATTTTAAATAATGAGCGAACTTTTCTCTTAAGATGGGATCTTCTTTCAAATTCTTCAAATGATTATCGATATTATTTTTACTTGCGGCAGAACATCTGGCGGAAAGGTTTTTGACGGGATCATATTTTACACATTGCCCTTTTCCTGTGCTACTCGTTCCAAAAAGCATTGGGTTGCATCGAAAATTAATACCACCACAGTTATATTCTTTGGAGTAGACATGAGCACTATGCTGATTCTTAAATCCGGTATGCCTTCTCATATCCCAAGGTACGCGACACTTTCCGTTTCCACCTTTTTTGGACATCCAACCACCAAAGAAGCAAAGATCATCATAACCCGAAACGACAAATCCGCTTTGAATAAGAATATTTATAAGAGAGAACTTTGGAGAACTTAGAAAGCGAAGGCTAAACCGACTTTCAAACTCTTCATCTTGTTCTGCTTCTTTTAGATGAGTTATGACATTCTCATAAATAAGATTGAACTCTTCTTGATTGACTTCTTCAAGGGCCCTTACTATTTGTTTCTCATCAAGAGACTCAAAGGCATGAGAATGAAATGATAGTCCTAACAAGACCAAGGTGATTAACAGCTTCATCAACAACTCCCACAACAACAACTTCTAAAACAACTTTCGCGTATAACCTGTCTACACAGGATACAAAGCATCCAAGAAATAGTGGTAAGATTTTTTTGAAAAAACTGTAAGTATAAGAAAACCCGGTACTCGGACCGGGTCTGTCAAAAAATTAGACGCCAATAATTTGTGTATATTGAGACCTAGAAGCCGTCGTCCTCATCAAACTTGATATCGACGATTTCTTCATTCCCTGGGGCAAAATCAAGGCTGTAAAAGACGATTGCATTGTCATTAAAGTCGTAATACCACATCCCTCCTTGGTCTTGAGGACCTCCAGGAAGAACTTTTCCCTTATAAGAAATACTAATCGTCCAAGGCTTAGGTCTCTTCTTAAGAGTGATCTTTGAGCTTTGGAGATAAGAGATAATTTCTTTAGCAAGTCCAGTCAGCTTTTGACCAAAGTCTGGTGCACAGGCGGGAAATGTAGAGCCACCTGTTGCTTCAATGATAGGCTTATACTTACTCTCTCTATAAAACCATCTTGAATCTGAACTTGGACAACCAAAATCCTGAACGGAGTAGACGCCATAGAACTTAACTTTAGCCAGATCTCCCCCCTTGGTATTAGCAAGGAAGTTTTTAAAGTCATCAACAGAAATTGCATCTGATTGCTCATCTGCGTCTGTTACGCTGATGATAACCAACATGGCATTTTCACGAACAAACACATTCCCAGGGCTCAAATGCCTGACAATTGGCTTGAAAGTTTTTTCAGTATAAGAACCATTTAAACCCAAACTTCTAACGGCTTGAGTAAAGGTGTTTACACGATCATTTGATTGGTAGTTGAAACCTGAACGAGTATTAAGTCCCAAGTATGGATTTTCATCTTCATCAGTTGAAACCAATCCCATTTTCCAGTTGATTCCACCTTTCTTATCAAATTCCTGCATGAAGATCCCTGTATTGGTGATCACGTTTTGCTGGATATCGTCCATTGAAAGAGAGTTGTCGATAACCCATAGGATATCAACTTCTGTATTGGTTCTCTCAATTGCCTTAACGGGATAATTCATCACCGTTGTTGGTGGCTTTACATAATCATCAAATCGTTGAAAGGTTGGATCCTGCCCACATCCTGAGATGAAAAGTAGTGAAGCCAAAGCTACGATTTTTTTCATAATGATGCCTTTTCAAGACAAAGACTTTGCGCCTTTGCTTTGAGGTTGAGTACTTCATCTGGCCAGAAGACTCCATCATATGGAAAAACAAGTCTGTCATTGGCCTTGGCCAGTGGATCAGAAGCAGTATTTCCAGTTCCCAGAGTGATATTCTTTCTGGTCAGGTCTCTAATCTGAGACATGGTTTCAATTTTTACAAACTTCATTTTCTTGATTGCTTCAGCAAGAATTCTTTCTCTGTTGATCCATGGACGTTTGTACTCAACAATTCTTTGCTTTTTTACTTCTTGAAGATGGAAAGCCAGCTCTTTATTGTTTTTACTCCAGTGTGGTTGAACACCAACAGCCGGAAGAGCGGCTTTGATACTTTTCTTTCCAAGATCTTCAATCTTTTTCATTTCCTGTTCGATAGCTGCGACTTTCTGATCAGCTAGCTTCAAAAAGAAATCTTTGTGCTCAGACCATTTTGGTTCATCTTCTTTAATCTTGTCTTGGATGATCTTTGCCCATTTCTTATTGGCTGTAATGAAGTTTTGAAAATCTTTCTCGACTTCGCCGTACTGACAAAGCTTCAAGTTCGAAATTGATCTGACGACATAAATTTCAGGAATAAAGTAATCACTGAAAAGTTCAGTTTTCAATGAAGCCACTTGTCCTCTAAGATCTGCTGTTTTACCTGTTCTTAAATATGACCACATAAGTTCAGCACGGGCCTCAGTAAACTTAGGATGCTTGTTTGGAACTTTCATATAGTAAGATTCCGCAGCTTCCATAGCGCCAGCTTGATAAAGAAAACGAGCGAGGTTCAAATAGTATTCACCTAGAACATAAGGGTCGTTCACTTTTTCAATTTCTGGTTCGAGGTATTTTTTTAGTACCTTACCAGCATTCCCAAGCTCATTATTTCTCGCTAAATCCAGAATAACTGTTTGGGCCAGAGGTATCTTGAATGGATGACCGCTTGGAAGACTGATCAGTGACTGATATGCATTTCTTCCAGATCTTAAGGCAAGAGCAGCGTTGGCGTAGACAAAAAATGGAGTATTTGCATTTTCAACTGTTCTAATTGTCTCGGCCTGGGCCTCAGAGATCTGAATACCGTTCTTGGAAAAGAATCCTGGTGCCTGCTGATCAACATATTGCCACAAGGTCATTCCAATTCGACTTTGAACAGCTTTTTTGTCTTTAAGGAGATCAACCCAAGTATCAAAGAAACGTTGGTTAAGTCCAAGTTTATGGTAAAGGTAGACTTCACTCACCTTCATATGCGTATATAGCTCAGAAGGCATTTTATCATTCATTACAGAAAGAAGATGAGCTGCTTGCTCATACTTTCCTTGAAGAAGCTTCATATACCAAGAATTAACTTCATAATCGAGTTTTCCGGCCGTTCTCCACTCTGTGAACATCTGAACCATAACAGGATCGTTCAGTTTAAAACCTTCAAACACTGTTGATTCAGCAGTTCTGTCATTTACGACAATAGCTTTTTCAGTGCTAGCATCGTCCGTACTTACGTTATTCAAAAGGACATCTGCTCCACCAATAGCAAAAGCATTTGAAGAAGCAAGGATTAGTCCAGTTACTAGAAGATGTCTCATAGACTAGCTCCTCCCATGAGGTAACCTAGCTGAAGGTATCCCACCATGTTTCGGTTATAAGCCGATGTTCCAGTTCCACTAGTTGTTTCAAATACGTGATTTTTGAGTCCAGTTCTAAGGCTGAGTCTTTTCCCAAACCAGAAAGCTAAACCAGCATCAAGACCAACAATCGGAGTAGCTCCTCTTCTGAGTTCTACCATACCTGCAGTAAGTCCCCAGTATTGATCGAAATAGAAGACACTGTGTGATCCTAGTCTGAATTTTCCATAGAAAAGATTGTATTCAGCTCCGATATCAGCTTGAGACATCAAGTAGTCAGAGTCTGCAACAAGCTTTTCTTCTTCAAGGAGGATCTTTCCAGAGTTATTGAGTTCATTAAAAACCTTCACGTAGTTTCCAACAAAGCTCCACTTGTCATTGATATGGTATCTGTAGTGAAGACCAACTTGTTTGGTTGAGAGGTGTCCATCGGTTTCAAAATCATTACCAGCTGAAAGTGAAACTTCATGAGCTCCAATCAGAGGAACATATCTCATTTGAACTGAGTAAAGCTTATCTTTGCTGACAGCACCTGGAGCTTGATTGGCAGGAAGATTCAATTCCTCCAACTGCTCTTCCAAAGATTTCTTAGGGGTCTGCGTCTCTTCTGCAAAAGATTGAACGCTTCCAATAAGGATCAATAAAGTCAGTAGGTATTTCATCTTATAGCTCCATTAGCTTGTTAAGCCATGATTTGGGAATTTCCATATCATCAGCGGAAACTTTCATGTCTCCAAATTCGTAACCATTAATCAAGAGGTATCCACCATTCTCTCTTTCACATCTCACTGATACCAAGTGATCAAGTTGAGTGACATCATCTCCAAGGCTCAAGGCCGAGACACAAGTGGATGTAATCTTTTTATTAAGAAGAAGAGGATTGGCTGACTCATCAGTCAACAATCCAGAAAGCTTAACTCTTCTTTTTGGATACTTTAGGTCTACATCTTTTCCAATCAAGAAGTAGTAATCTTCAAGTTTTTGTCCTGGAAGAACATCTGTGAACTTACCTCTATAAGTAATTCCAAGCTTCTTGATTTCTGCATCTAGTTCACCTTGAAGAAGAGGTAGAGCTGGTGACATAAGAACAATATTTTTGAACTTGGTTCTAAGTTCTTCTACATTCGCAACTTGAGATGAGTTTTTAAGAATTTCAGTTCCAATAACTAGTGTTTCTCTATTACTTAGTAGTCTTCTGTCCAGGGCTTGGAAGTCTGGGTTGGCGATATCTACGGAATCAAACAATGCTTTGTTGGCCAAGGCTTCTTTTGATCTCAAAGAATCGACAAGGTAGAGAACTGATGACCAATCTTTAGGTAGACCTTCGAAAGCAAAAGATTCAGTGCTCTCAATTCCAAACTTGGATCTCGCAACAACCTTGAACTGCTGAATTCCAGCGTCTTTTGCTGTCACTTCTAGTCTTCCATTTTTGATTTTGACCATGTCTCTCATGTTCTCAGGGAAAATCTTCACTGATCCCATTGATCGACTGTCATCATCACCATCGACAATTTTAAGAGTGAAATCTTTAGATTTCATATGTCCGATGTATTCAATATGCCCAAGTGGCCAAACATCTCTTGTGATAACAGGAGCCGAATGAGTTTGCTCACTGATTTTCACAGTGACTGATTCCGTTACACAGTTGGTTTTTTGTTTACTCTTATTGTAAACACAGGCCTCAAAGTTAAAATCAGTAGATGTCCCTCTTCTTTCTTCAGGGATATCTTTCCAACTCAACTTCATATGAGTTTGTTTTAGATCTTTCTTAACATTTGAAAGCTTTTCAAATGTGATACTTCCGTCACGTGGCTGATTTTTAAGAGTAATAACTGGTTCAATTTCAGCATTCTCGTCCATAGCAGAAACGACAAAGTTCACTTCCAGCCCTTGCTCAATCTCGTCTGGAATTACAAATTTAGCTGTCTTTCTTTCATCGTTTACTTTGACTTCAATATTTTGAACAATTCTTCTTCCATCTGGAGCGATGATTTCAATTTTACCATCTTCCCACTCTCTGTAGCAGCTCCAGTAGTTACAAGTATTATCAACTGAAACGAAGTAAAAATCTGGATTCATTGTCATAGTGACCTGATTACCTTCAACAGAAACTTCAAACTCTTTTGGAAGGTTTGTTGTTTTTACAGTGAATGGACCAGAAGGAAAGTCTTCATTGATAAACTCAAATGATCTCTCATAGCTCTCGCCTTCATCAATGTTTACATTTGAAACTGTCCCAGTGACATTGAATCCTCTAGGAGTGTCACTAACTTCGACAACGATGTCTTTTCTGATAGCTACGGTCGTATTACCTTGTTCTCGAAGCCACACAGTAACAGGAGTTCTTGTAACCTTTACGAAAGGATCATCTGGATCATTTGCAGCATCAAATCCTGGCTTATAAACAAGAGTTTTCTTTTCCGCATTGTATTCCATCCCATCAGGTAGTCCGACAAAATTAAAATCTGCCGTACCTTTTGGAACATGAAACTTGATCGGATAAGAACCTTGTATCCCCTCTCTGAATCTGAGCGTGGAAACCACGTCGATCGAGAAGGCAGGTGCCGTCTGTCTCTGTTGAGGAGCTCTACCGTTAACGATCTCACCACCAGATTGTGGATAAGGATCTGACTCACAGGCTCCAAGGATTAAAAGTAATGGTAAAAACTTAAGTAACTTTTTCATATATCGTCCTTAAATCAGATACTCTCTGGTCTCAAACTAAATGGGAATCTTACGTCCTGACTTACTCCGCCTCTCGGCTTAGGGAATTGCCAGCTCAACATTTTTGTACTCATACAGCTCTCAACCATTTGAGAACCCAAACTTGATTTTCCAACTCTGGCATAACCGACACTTCCATCAGGTTTAATCTGGAAGTCCATGGCCACAGTTCCCTCAAGAGCTGGGTTAGTCTTAAGACCTTGGTTGTAACAAGCTTTGATTTGAGCCAAGTATTTTTGAATGGTGGCCATAATAACAGCTCTACTGAGTCCACCTTCAAGCGTGACATCATTAGAGATGGCGACTGCTGAAATACCGACACCTTCACCTGAAGCAATGGTTGTTGTTCCGTAACCACCAGCTCCACCGCCAGCACCTTTGGTACCAATTCCACCAAGACCTTTCGTTCCAGTGTTACCAACAGTCGTACGCTTTACAGCTTTACCAAGACCAACAAGAAGCTCACCACCGGATCCGGCATCTCCACCTTTTCCAGCACCTGCAGTAACTTTGTTAAGTTTAGTAGGTGTTCCACCAACAGCTTTTTTGAGGTTTTTATTACCTAGCATTCCTAGAAAGCCCAGGTTTTGCTTGATCGCTCTATGAGTTTTCTGTTGTTGCGTAAGCTCTTTTTTCTCAACAACTTTTGGAGCTGTAATTTTTACGATCTCATGTTTGATTTCAACCATCTTGACCACAACTGGCTTGATGACTTTCTCTTCGACTTCCTCAATATTCTGGGCGGCATACCAAAGACCCATGAAGATTAGGAGAAGTAGTAGGGCCGAAGAAAGGAACCCTTTGGCCAGATCATCTTGTTTGAGATCTTGATCTTCATCAGCGAAATGTGGGATCAAAGGTGCTGCTTCTTTGTCATCAGCTAGAGCTGACGTAACAATGAAGTTTCCTTTAGGAGTCACCAACTTCCAATTTTCGTGGGCGTCTCTTATGACTTCGCAATTATCAATTGGTTTCAAGAGAAAATCTTTCCCTTTTCTCTCTACTTGAAATTGGCAATCCCATCTGTCTTCTCTATCGAGGTAGCCTCTACGCTTTCTAGAAGCATGTCTTTTTTCTGATTCCGTCGTTGAAACCAGACCAAACATATGGTGGAAACCGTAAATACCCTGATGGATATTTGAAAGTACTTTTACCAGCTGTCCAGTGTCTTCTTTGGTTACAATCATCTCACTTCCTCTCCGAAATCATCTGCTTGATGATCTTGAAAATTCTCGCGAAGTCTCAAAAGACCTCCAAGATCATCTTCAGCATCACCTGTCACAACAAGAATTTCGGCCCTTTTCTTTTCACCTTGGATAAGAAGAGATTCGAAATCGATTTTTTGGGATTTCTTATACTTCACACCTTTTCCGGCCTCGACTTTGTCACTGGCAGAAAAAGCTGTTCCGGAAAGAAGAAACAAACCTGCAAGTAGTAAAATTGATCTTTTCAAAACTTACTCCTCATCCTTAAAGAGATAAAATTCTTCCTTTGAAGTAGTTTGCAATTCTTGATTGCTTATTCACTTCAAAGTAATCCTTAATTTGCGTTAATGCAGCCACTTCATTTGGTTTAGCTTTCAAGATTTCCATCGGCTGGTTAACCGCCGTGTAATCCAAGTCCATAATGTTGTGACCATATGTGGGCTTTTCTGTATAGAAAGCCGTGTAATCTTCAAACTCAGCACTTAGTCGTGACTTCAGTTCTGCATCTTCAATTTGTGCCAACTGCTCATCTTTGAGTTTTCCATAATTGGTTTCCTCAAGCTTGAAAGGAGCTGCCATATCTTGTAGTTGCGTATTAATCTGGGCCACTTGTTCAGCTTCCAATCCTTCAGGAAGTGGGGTGGCAACAATTTCATCGTGAAGCTCTTGATAGGCTTTACTCATAAGCTTCAAGATAATGACCCGAGTTTTGTAATCAGATCCTTCAAGAAGTCCTTTAGAAACTGAGACAAATTGATTCAAACTATTGATTCTTTTCTTGAATTTGGATTGTGAAGCTCTTCCATAAAAGCCAATTTTCTTCTGCTTGTTATAGGCTTCATAAACCTTTTCAAGTTTTGCCAATGACCATTTGTCACCAAGAGTCGTCTTGCTTGAAAGCATTTGCTGACGAGTGGCCTTAGTTCCACTACCACGAAGTTCAAGCTCGTGAATCATGGTCATCTTTCTTGAAAGGCTCCAAGGAAGATTCAAAACTTTGGCATCGATCATTCCGGCATCATTTAAAGTTGCATAAAGAAGTGCTTGTCTGGCCTCATCAAGAGTTTTAACTTTTGCAAGTTCCTTGATAATCGAACGAAGGACTCTGTCTCTTTGTTGAAGATTTCTGTCAATTTCATAAAAGAGAGAGATTTTCATCCAAGTATCGAGATCGAACTTCTGGCCTTTTTGCTTTTTCTCAAGAAGATGAGCAGCTTTAGTAAACTCTCCCATCGCTTCGTATTCAACCAAAAGGGCTTTCTCATCACCCATCTTGGTGAGGATCTCGATCAAGACTTTTTGATTCTTGAGTTTGATCGCAAGAACTTTGGCGTTCATACAAGACTTGTCTGCATACTTGCCGCTCAAGCAATACTCGCGGAATGTTTCAAGAGACTCAGGATTGTCTTCTTTATTAGCAGCTTCTTCGAAACGAGCTTGTTCAGCAATCTTATTCATCTCTTTGTATTCGTTGTGATTCTTGAAGGCAGCTACTCCAAGCCATGTAGCAGCTTGGGCTTGAATTCCAGCGAAATCTTTCTTCTGGTTTAAAATATCCAGCGCCAAGTTTTGAGATTGAATGGCAAACTTATCGATTTGATTGGCCATTGCTCCTTCAGGAAGTGTTGCCAGTTCTCTAAAACCAACTAGAGCATTATCAAAGTCTTTCTCAGCATATTGAGTTCTAGCGATAAGATATTTGTACTCTCTAGTTTCTTTTTCTGAAAGAAGAGGAAGAAGGTCTTTTGTTTCGGTCAAAACAACATCGTTTCTCTTGAGCTTTTGAGCTAGAGAGATTCTTTTAATTCTAAGTTCTTTTTCTCGCTCTGTTCTCTCATACTTTTTCTCACCCGCAATCCACTCAGGAAGCTTGGCAAGAATTTTCTCTTCGTTGTTTTCTGCAGCAATCCAACCATTGACCATCTTGTCTCTCAGCTCATCGTTAGGAAAATAACCAAGATAGAGATCAATGGTCTTTTTAAGTTCTTCGTTTCTTGATGGATCTTGTTTTCTTTCACCATCCAACTGAACAACTAGACGTCTCATGATTTTTTCAATCTTCTTGTTCTCTTCCGCTTTAAGGTCAAGAACCTTCATGGTTGAAATCGCTTGAGTCAAAAACGTATTGTACTGTTCCCAGTTTCTAAAACCATAATGCTCTTCCATCAGACGAATCTGTGAAAACATATCAGGTTTCTTTCTATTGAGATAAGAAAGGAAAGCCACGCCAGCGACTCTGTTCCCTTCACCAAAAAAGCCTTCCATAAGGGAGGTCATGATTTCAGGTCTGTTATTTTGAGTGGCGAAAGTTTCAAACTCCACCATCTCTTTTTGTCCATCAGTTGGTCTTTGGACAACAAACATAAGGTAATCACGAAGGGCCTGATCTTTAAGCTTTCCGTGAGAATCGTAGAGTCCAAGTTTGATTGTCTCGATCGCCTTGTCGATATTTCCTTCTTTAAAGAAAATCCAAGATTTTCTGTACTGAATATATGAACAAAGCTCTTTTTGATCACAAAGCCCAAGGGCTAGATCATAGTTCTTAGAAGCTTTATCAAATTGATTCTTACCTTCATAAACTTCAGCAAGATTAAGAACTGCTTCTCTTTTGATATTTTCAGACTTGACCGGCATTTCCACAACTTTCTCGAAAAGCTCTACAGCTTGGTCTAAATTTCCAAGTTTGTGGTAAGCACGTGCCATTTGAAAATTGATCTTGAAGATAGATGTCATAGGTGGCTTGGAAAACTTACCTTCTTCACCAGTCAAAGCATCCTTATAGTAAGCCAAAGATTTCTTATAAATGTTCTTAACTTTTTCACTAGCTTCTAGAACGCCAGCTTCTGCTTCTTTTTGAGCTGTGTCCATTGCGAGATCAAAATATAGATCTGCCAAACGAAGTGTTAATCTAGGACGTTGTCTATCGGTCAATCCGATAGAGTTACGTAGGTTTTCAACCTCGTTGATCAACTCCTGTCCGGCACCAAAGGCCTGGGAGCTGATCAAAAGGATGAGTAAAAGGAGACTACTGCTGAGCTTTCGCATTGAAACCTCCTGGCAAAGTCGCCATTTGAATGATGTTGAATTGAGCCCCAGTCAAAATTCCCATGATTGTGGAAATTGTGATTGAGTTAACTGACTTATCAGCTTGGAAGTTCATTCTTCCGGTGAATTCAACACCAGGATGAATTTCCGTCCAATTCTTTTTGACTTTCTCAAGTCTCGCGGCCAATGGCCTAGGGTTTCGAAGTAACTGTTGAACGTTACCGATTCGTTCATTATCCAGGAAAAGCTCATCCTTTGTGATGGCGATCACAGAAGCTTCTTTAACCGCAACTCCCGTGTTGGCTTTTGGAAGTTCAACTCCGTTTAGAATATTGACTTCCGGATTGGAGGAAAAAGTTATCAGGAGAAAACAAACAAGCATGGAAAACATGTCGACCATAGAGGTCAGCATAAGAGAAACCATGATGTTCTTCTTGCGATTCTTTTTCTTTTGCGATCTGGCCAGCAGATGGTGCTCAAAATTTCCTGTGTCGAGAGACTGTACTCCGATGACTGACATTATCTGTCCCCTAGTTTCACAATTCCTATGTTGGAAAGATTGTTTTGTCTGAGCACATCCATTGTGCTCACCAATTGACCGTAATCAACAGACTTCTTAGGTTTGATGAACGCAGCTGCAATAACAGCATTTGTGTTCTTCTCCATCCATCCCTTGATCTTGGCGTTTAAATCAGCAAGTGTAGCTTCAAAATCGGTTCCTTCTGCCTTGACGACATTTTTACGACGGCCTTTTTTGAACTCTGCTTGAATCTGATTGTCTTTGACATAAGCAATATTCAGTTCGTAATTCTCTACCTTCGAAGGCGCACCTTCTGTACCGTAGCTTTGTTTGACTTCAAGTGCACTCACTTGAACCCAGACAGCTGCAATCAGAAGAAAGCAGACGATGGTACTAAAGAGGTCTACAAGAGGAGTCAAATTCAATTCAGTATTGAGCTCCTTCTTGCCACGAAGCCTGGACATTACGACCTCACAGAAGTGGCTGTAACTTCTTCAGTTCTTCTGTTACCGAAACCAGCGATATCTTCTTCTCTACTTTCTGTGTAGAAAAGGATGTCGTGGAAAATTTCAGAAGATTCATCTGTAAGAGCAGTCACAAGCTTTTCAGTTCTGTTTTGGAAGATAGCGAAAGCAATAAGAGCTGGAATCGCAGCAACTAGACCAAAAGCAGTAGTGTTAAGTGCTTCTGAAATACCTTGACCAAGAAGAATAGCTCTCTCAGCGGGATCAGCAGCAGCAACACCGGCAAATGAACCGATCAAACCTGTAACAGTTCCGAGAAGACCAAGAAGAGTAGCAACGTTACCGAACATGGCAAGGAAACCTGTTCTTCGGTCGATGTGAGCAATCTCAGCTGAAAGTTTTTCATCCATTCTGGCTTGAAGCTCTTCATCAGCACAACCATTAGCTCTGATCTCAAGTCCTACTTGAGTAACTTTTGCTAGTGGAGCGTTGCTGGTGCGAGCATAACCGAGAGCTCCAAGGAAATCTCCCTTGGATGTGAAGGCCAGAAGATTTTTTCTGAAATCCACAGGATTTGCTTCAATTCTCTTATATAGAGCAATTGATCTCTCAACGATGAGCGCTAGTGTACAAACAAGAAAGGCAAGAATGAAATACATGAATACTCCACCTGCCTGAAATTGGGCCAACAATGACATACTTTCCTCCATGAAAAATAATTTTTGCGATGTAAGATTTTTAATTGATCGCACTGCTCTGTCAATTTATGAGGAAACGTTTAGAACAATGGTAAGAAGGTGTTAGAAAGGTAGACAAAAACAGTCGGTCATGTTTGAGAATTGTTGTCAGAAATAGACACAGTTTCAGTTGTTTAGAAGCTTTGATACAAAATTAAATGGGAGCATTATTCACAAATGGTGAATTAAAGTTGGAGACCGAGGGACGAAAATAAGGCCATTGATGCGTTTCGGCACACACCTTTTTGATTATTTTGATAAATTTCCTGCACTAAAAAATCCATATCAAAGGTTCTAGCGTCAACATTTTCGAGTTTTCTCGCCACCTCAGCTGAGATTTGAAAGATCGATGAAAGCAAAGTGAAATGTGAATGAGTCAAGCCGCTCGGATAGCCTGTTCCATCTGGTTTTTCATGATGCTGTTCGATTACTTTAATGACATCAGGGCTGATGTCTTTTCCATACTTCCTAAGCATCTCTGCGACTTCTATCGGATGATGGAGTTGCTTCTTTGTCCATTTATCCATGGGGAAACGTTCCATGTGATCAAAATCGGATTCACTCAAAGTAATATCACAAAGCATGCAGGCTTCACCCATCTTGATCATCAACTGTTCTGAATACCATGGAAACGTTTTGATCATGGAGTTGATGATGTAACTTTGCATGATATAGCGAAAGAAAAAGGCATCGTTTTCTTTTTTGAAATTCACCATCAAAGAGGCCAAGTCTGGTACTTCCAAAATATGTTTGATGGCGATGATATTCAAACTCCGTGACTCTTCCAAAACTTTTTTATTAAAGCCGTGTTCAAGCAAAATATTTCTTGAAAGAGAATAGATTGAATTTATGTCGTGAAAAGCTGCTCTGAAATCCTTTTTGGTTTCTAATGAATGACGAAGTTCTCCGACAATTCGATGATAGTCTTCATTCAAAAGCCAAATCTCTCGAAGTCCCTTTGCTTTGTAGCTCTTGAATGTTTTCTCGAGAAAGATAGCCTTTTGATGAATAGAAATCATATCCCCCATTCGTTTCTTGATGAAAAAACGGACATCAAAAAATCGATGATATCTGATAGCTACATCAATATTGATGGGAACGTATAACGGTTCCACGTTGTCTTTTTCCAAAATTCCCCCTGACCCTCTTATTTTACGACAATGTCAGTTTTTCTTGATATTGCTCGCTTAAATAACTGAAAAATCGTCTCAATCTTATCTTTTGACGTGGCTACAAAACAGGGAAAACCACAGATTTTAGGCTATCTATTTGCACTTAGGGATTTGGTGCCAAGAGGTCGTATAGCGAGGAGAACAGTGGTTTCGATTCATGTACCAAGCAAACCCATTAGTTCCACAGGCCAGGGACTTCACAGTTCTCGGTCCTTCTCTGTGATTGATCAGATCCATCGCTTTCATCAAAGCATCTTCTCTCAAAGTGTCGTGGGCCTCGAACATATTGAGCGTGTATTCCGAGTCGTCTTGAAGCTTCATGATTCGAACCCCTGCTTTTTTATATTCAATCCCCGGACGATAAATGTCGTCGAGGCACTCAAGAGCTTTTTCAATAAGCTTAAAAGAATTGGCGGTGGGAGTGAGAAACTTTCCAATGGCAGAAGCTCCATACTGTTCAATATCCTCTTTATGTGGATTACTTCTGACATAAACCAGAACTTCTTTGCACACCGATTTTTGCTGTCTAAGTTCCTGAGCGACTTCAAAAGCATGAGAGGCCACTGATTCCGCCAGAGTTTTGTAATCGTAAACAGAAGCACCAAAAGTTCTTGAGCTCATGATCTCTTTTTTCTTTTCACTTTCAGTGGTCAAAGGAAAACAGATGATTCCTCTCAGTTCATCCTGAATTTGTCTTCCCACTTTGGTGAGGATTTTTTGGATCAAATGAATGTTTCGATAATCGCGAAAATCCTTGGCGGTTTTCACACCAATCATTTTCAAAGACAGAGCTCGCCCTCTTCCGACACCCCATAGCTTCTCGACGGGCATTTTTGAGAGAACAAAGTCCTGCCGTTCTTTTTCTAGAAGAGAGACGACGCCTCGATGAGAAAGATCTCGTTTAGCGAGGAAGCAAGCCGCCTTGCAAAGACCTTTGGTAGGAGCGATTCCAATTGATATGGGAATCTTTGTTTCTCTCTCCACCACTTCCTTGATCATGCGAGCATAGCTCATGGGATCTGGAATACCTGTGAGATCGAGAAAGGCCTCGTCGACAGAGTACACGTCCACCGTAGGAGCAAGCTTTCTAAGGGTGCTCATCACTCGTGAAGAGAGATTTGTATAAAGAGAAAAGTTGGATGAAAAAACTGCGACACCATTTTTTTTGCAAAACTCACGAATCTTGAAAAAGGGGGCGCCCATCTCAATCCCAAGAGCTTTCGCTTCTCGCGTGCGAGAAATGGCACAACCATCATTATTGGAAAGAACAATCACAGGAACATTCCTGAGCTCTGGGCGAAAGACCCGCTCACAATTGCAATAGAACGAATCACAATCCACCAACGCCAGTACTCTTTGGCCTCCATTCATCGCATGACTCTGGCAATACCTGTGACTGGACCGAACACGCGCATTTCCATTTCTTCAGTCACACGGATAGGTTTATAGACCTTGTTTTCTGAAACCAGATAGAGAGCGCCGTTTTGTTTGACTAGTCTTTTGCAAAAGCGCTCACCCTCCATTTCTACCACCACAACTTGCCCGCTCTGTGGCTTCTTTGAGCAGTCCACCACCAAGACATCCCCTTCACAAATCAACGGCTCCATAGAGTTTCCGCTGGCGGCAAAAAAGAAGGTGGCCTCTTTGTTTTTAATCATCAATTCATCCAATGAGAGATAGGCCTCTTCAAAGTCCTCGGTAATCCCGAACAGACCGCAGGAGACTTTTCCCTTCATGGGAAATTGGGTAGGATGCGAATGTGGGTCCAGTTTTCGACATTTCATAGACCCATTATAACTTACGCATAACTTACGCAAAAGGGTTAATGCATTAGGCAAAAAGTGCCTGAAATTACAGGAACCAAGGGACTCCAAGGTGTGTTTTTCCGTCCAGATTGACCGCAACTTAAACCGTGTCGCCAACCGTTTTGGGGCCGAGATCTCGCGCGAGTCCTTCCTTAGGCTGAACGATTCTAAGACATCAAACCCCAAGATGTTCAAGGTTCCGGACGAAGACAATCGCATTTTTCCAAACGTTCATGCGCCGGTGATTATCAAAAGTGGCGACAAAAGAATTTTAAAACCTATGCGCTATAGAGTGCGGCCTGCCGGTTCTAAAGAAGAAGTGCCAAGCAAGTATAACGTATTCAACGCTCGCCTTGATGCACTTGAAACACGAAAAACATGGATGCCTCTTTTCATGAGTAATCATGCTCTTTTTCCTTTCACCAATTTTTATGAATGGGTGGAACACGAAGGGAAAAAGAAACTCATCACTTTCAAACCAGAAGATCGTGACATCATGTGGGCGCCTGCCCTTTACGATGTCTGGCAATCGCATGATGGACGTGAGCGAATTGAATCCTTTGCACTGATCACCACAGATCCCCCACCTGAAATAGAGCGTATGGGACACGATCGTTGTCCAATCTTTTTAAAAGAAGAATACATTGATGATTGGTTAACACCAGAAAATGAAACTCGCGATGAAGTTTATGAAATGCTGAAAGAACAAGAATCCGTCACTTACTCGTACGCATGGGCCTAGTCGGCCACACCTAGCAGGCCACAACACCTGGTATCTACTCACTAGTGGCCTTGGCCCATTACTTGTTTAGACGTCCAATGTGGAGAACAACTTTTGGCGAATCGGAAACAGATACCCACACTTTCTGGGATTTTATTTTCTATGCTCTATTTGGAGTCGTGATCACCTCATCCGTTGGGATAGCAGGAATTCTTTTGGTGTTCTCTTTTTTAGTTGTCCCTGCTCTATTCAGTATGAACATGGTAAGTTCGATCAGGTCACAACTTCTCTTAGGATGGTTATTGGGAACTGTTTTATGTGTTATCGGAATGGCCGTAAGTTATGCTTTTGATTTGCCAGCAGGAGCAGTTTTAGTGGTTATCTTCACCGCCTTCCCTCTACTGACATTGCCAATGATTCTTGCTTGGAAGAAGAAATAATGCTTAGTCGAACTTGAACATCTCAGCAATTTGCTCTTTACTGGAAAGAGTAACGCCCATGTCTTTTAAGATCCCATCGTTCAAACGATAGATCCAGCCATGAAGATTTAATTCTTGTCCACGTTTCCAAGCATCTTGAATGATAGTGGTGTGAGCAAGATTGTAAACCTGCTTAACGACATTCAATTCACACATACGATCCGATAACTCTGCCGAACCAATTTTGTATTTCTTAAGTTCTTCACTATTTTCAGCTGCCGTCGATTTAATATTCATCAACCAATTATCAATAAGCCCAAATGAGTCAGAAGAAAGTGCGGCGTTAACCCCTCCACAACCATAATGACCACAGATGATCACGTCTCTAACCTTTAAGACTTCTACTGCATATTGAACGACAGAAAGACAATTAAGATCAGTGTGAACAACCAAGTTCGCGACATTTCTGTGAACAAAAATTTCACCTGGGGCCAGTCCACAAATTTCAGTGGCCGGAACTCGAGAATCGGCACATCCAATCCAAAGATATTGAGGAGATTGTTGTTTTGAAAGTCTTTCAAAGAACTCATGATCTTCACTGACGATCTTGGCCGCCCATTTCTTATTCGATTCAAAAAGTCGCGATAACGTTTTCATGAATGTCTCCTTGTGTCAGTCGACGATAATGCCAAGACCTTTAAACAATGTCATGGCTTCTGGCATGGAAAAGCGCGCCCCTTTAATTTTGGTCCAAGCAGGCTCAATAAAATAATTTGCGGCTTCGCGCAAATCGGCTTCTCTAAGATCTGCCCCATTAAACAAGGTGTTTTCGAGATTACAGCGAGTGAAATCGGTTTTACCGAGATCTGCGTCAGAAAAATCAGCCCCTTTCAAAGAGCATTCATGGAAACGCGTCGCCTTTAATTTTAGGGCCTGGAAAATACAAAGGTCCATAAGGCAGTGATCAAATGAAAGATCACTCAAGCTATTACAAGTCGTAAAGTTCAGACCCAAAAGCTTGGATTCATTAAACTTAGCGTCTCTAAAACTAGCTCCTGTTGTTGAACAGTTGGAAAGGTTACATTTTTCAAAAGTACACTCGATGAACTTGGTGTTTGCTAGCGACTCTCCTAGAAAGTCTTGCCCTTTGAAATGACATTCAACGAACTCTACACCCTCAAGAGTTTCAAAATCTGAAACAACGATATTCTCGTCTTCAATATAATTTTTAATTAATGACATCCAAGGAATCTATCAACTTGGAAGTATGACTACAAGTGTTTTGAAAATGAGAACCAGTTTAAAAAGTTGAGCCTCGTTCAGTTTAAACTGGTCCACATTTTCGCCACAGCTAATAAGAAGTATTTCAAAATTTAACGTCGACAAATAAATCCCAAATACCACTTATCAGCTGATCGACGACAGGTCCTAAAGGACCAATATTATCTCATTCTCTTGGCGTACATGAATCGCCATCTCATCCTGTAACTGATTCTTGAAATTTCAGGTCTTCCCCAAATACCGTTGTTGTCGAAACTCTGTCCGTTTCCAACGGCGATCCCGACGTGACAATCACCACCACCAGTACACTTGTCATCGTGGCCGGCCTTCTTCCAAAAAACGATATCGCCAGCTTCAATGTCATCATACTCTACTGTTTTCCAACCACGAGTTTTTCCTTGAATTTGAGCGACAGAATAAAGAGCGCCACCAAATCCCGGTACTCCGGCCTTCTTCAAAACAATTTGAACAACTCTAGCACAGGCCAGACGTCCATTTTGAGTCAGACCATCTCTGTAGGTCATACCGTAGAGCTTGTCGCCACTTAGGTTATCCCTATAGTCTTCTGCCAATTGAGTAACGCGATTTGAATAAGCACCGGCAAAGACGTCAGCAGTGATAAAAGCTGCCATCAAAGAAGCGATAAGTAATAGATTTTTCATGATTCTCCCCTGTTCATTGGTCTTGAACCACAAATAACATACTCAGAAATTTTAGAAAGAATTTCACGGAAACCCTCCAAAAAGTGCTCCCGCTCCCTCGCGCTCCCGATCTGGTTTAGATTCCTAGAAGTTCTCGAGTTTCAGATGCAGAGGCGACTTCACCACCCTCTTCACGAACCACATTAGCAAGCGCCTCGATCAACTTGCCGTTTGAAAATGTTTTTTCTCCATTTTCAAGATAAAAAGTATCTTCAAGCCCGGTTCTCACATGACCTCCGAGACGGACGGTTTCACGGTGAAGCTCCCAAACTTCTTGTCTACCGATACAAATCGTTTGCCACCTAGTTCCGGGAGTCATCTCTTGAAGGAGCAAAGGAAGCCATTCTTTTTTAGCAGGCATTCCGCTGGCAACGCCCATCACTAAAGAGACATGAGCTGGAGAATGTACCAAGCCGACTTTTTCAAACATCGGGATGGAGCGAAGAATACCAGTATCAAAGCATTCACATTCTGGAATGATGTTATTGTCATTCATGACTTTCAAATACTTTTCAATCTTGCTGACAGGATTATCAAAAAGAAAAGGTTTCCAGGCCCATGTTCCATCTGATTTGGCTTTAAGGTAATTAAGTGAACCTGAATTCATCGCTGCCATTTCCGGTTTGCATCTTTCAAGGCAGGCGATGGGGCCAGAGATATCATCACCGGGAATTCCTGTCGAAAGATTTATGAGTATTTCGGGACAAGCACTTCTAATCTCACTCACGATGGCCTGGGCCACATCAGGATCCCAGCAAAAATCAATTCCATTATCCTGATTGCGAATATGGATGTGAACAACAGTAGCACCAGCATCGAAAGCTTCTTTTGCCGAAGCTGCCATCTCTTTTGGAGTAACAGGAACTGGATGTGTCTTTGGATTAGTGAGAACACCATTTAAAGCACAAGTCACAATAGTTTTTTGCTTCATGATTACATCCTGAAAACACCAAAGCGGTTATCACTTTGGTAATCATTTTCATTAATGACTTCAAGACAAGTGGCGAGAACAGATCGCGTATCCCGAGGGTCAATGATTCCATCATCCCAAACTCGACTGCTCGCAAAGAGAGCTTCACTTTCTCTATCAATCTGTTCAATGGTGGCATTTCTCACCATTTGTATTTCTTCTTCATTAACGGGTTTTCCTGACTTCTCAGCTGCCTCTCTTCTAATAATCTCCATGACACCAGCGAGTTGTTCTCCACCCATCACAGCGAGTTTTGAATTAGGCCATGCGAAAAGGAAACGCGGCTCATAGGCACGCCCACACATGGCATAGTTTCCGGCGCCGTAACTCGCGCCCATTAGAATTGTGATCATCGGTACAGTAGAATTAGCAACGGCATTGATCATCTTGGCCCCATTCTTGATGATTCCTTCTTGCTCAACTTTTTTACCCACCATAAATCCTGTGATGTTCTGGAAAAAAATGATTGGGCGATGATCTTGATTACAGAGCTGTATGAACTGAGCTCCCTTTTGAGAAGCTTCAGAAAAAAGAACTCCATTGTTAGCAATGATTCCCACTTCATGACCATGAATGCGACCAAAGCCTGTGACCAGAGTTGGTCCATAATGTTGTTTGAATTCAACAAACTCAGAACCATCAAGCACCCTTGCCAAAACTTCTCGTGAGTCAAAAGGTCTTCTTATATCAGTTGGGACAATTCCTAAAAGCTCTCCCATATCATAGCGTGGATCCACATATTGTTTTTTGGCGAACTTCTTTTCTGGAGACTTAAGCCCACCAATAATTTCTCTGGCCATGAGTAATGCTTCTTCTTCATTTTCTGCCAAGAAATCTGAAACACCTGAGACTTTAGAATGCATCTCTGCACCACCCAAAGTTTCATCATCGGTTTCTTCTTTTGTTGCCATTTTGACGAGTGGAGGCCCGGCCAAAAAGACTTTGGCCTGATTCTTTACCATGATGACGTAATCACTCATCCCAGGAATGTAAGCTCCACCAGCTGTACTGTTTCCAAAAACAACTGTAATACTTGGAATTCCAATCTTTGATCTTCTCGAAATTTCTCTAAAGGTTGCTCCCCCATAATTGTAGACGAGCGCCTGTTGTGGAAGATCAGCGCCTGCAGATTCAGTTAAATAAACGACAGGTAGTCGATTTTCTCTGGCAATAACATCGAGTCTTTGACTTTTAAGAAGACTCGATTGATTAAGAGCTCCTCCTTTAAGAGTTGGAACGTTGGCATTGATCACACAGTACTTGCCATGAATTTTTCCAATTCCACCAACGATACTTCCACCAGGAGTCATCTCTTTTTGATCTAGTCCAGCGAATGGCATAAGTTCAAGAAACTCTGAACCTTTATCAAGTAGTTTTAAAACTCTTTCTCGGGCCAATAGTTTTCCAGATTGCAGATGTCGTTCTTTGTATTTATCTGGACCTTCACTTTTGACAACTTCCCATCTTTCTTCGTGAATTTTCAGTAATTCATTCCAGGAATCAATTTTTTCACGAAAACTTTGACCATCACTTTTAGCTTTTGTTTCTAAAATACTCATCAGATCAACTCCGCAGGAAGTTTGTCATGCTGTTTAGGAGGATGGAAGGGGTGATAAAGAGGTTCTCCACCATCGACTCTTAAAGTTGTTCCAGTTATGTATTGAGCAGCAGGACTTAAAAGGAAGAGAATGGAAGCAGCAACTTCTCCTTCTGTCCCAAGTCGACCACTTTGATTATTTTTGGCCATGCTTCGAACAACTTTTTGATAATGTTCATCATAGGTATCAAGTCCACTGGAATCAATCACTCCAGGAGCAACTGAGTTGATGGAAACTCCATATGGTCCCCACTCGACTGCTAATGACTTCGTGAGGTTATCAACTCCAGCCCTTGCTGCTCCAGTGTGAGCAAGAAGTGGAAAGCCATTCCAGATATTGGCAATCACATTGACGATCTTTCCGCCTTTACCCTTGAAACAGGTATTAAAAGCCTCCTGACACATCATAAAAGTTCCGGTTAGGTTGGTATCGATAACGGCTTTCCAACCTTTGATCGACATTTGATCAGCAGGACAAGGAAATTGTCCGCCAGCATTATTAACCAAGAAATCAACTCCACCTTGGTCAACGATTTGTGAAAAACAATTTTTGACACTGTCTTCCTCTCTAATATTGAGAACAACATAGGAGGCATTGCCGAGTTCTTTAACAGCTTTTTCAAGTAACTCTTCTCTTCTTCCAGCAATGATGGCATGACCGCCAGTCGCGACAAATTCCTTTGCCGTTCGAAGACCAATCCCAGTACCACCACCGGTGATCAAGGCCCGTTTACCTGAAAACAAATCAGTTCGAAAGATTGACTTATCCACTATGACTCTCCATCCATGAAGTTGTACTCCTTATTATAAGTTACTTTTTCCACGAGTTTTAGTTAAAATTTTTCACATACCCATTAACACAGGATATTCACATGACTAGACCCGATGAACAGACATCGAGAGAACTTAGAAAATCAGTCCGAGGTGTTCTTGAAAAAGAATTAGTTCCACGCATTGAAGAAACTGAGACGAAAGGTGAATACTGTTTGGAAGCTCACCGAGCACTTGGTCAATTAGGCCTTTTAGCACCGATGCTTCCTGAAGAGTACGGTGGTCTAGGTGATACTTGGGCGCAACTTTTTGTGGCCGAAGAAATGGGATATTACTCCTCGAGTTTCGGTCTTTCAGCATTGGCCTCAGCTATTCTCTTTGGAAATAATATTGCAAACAGTGGGTCTGAAGAACAAAAGAAGAAATATCTTCCATCAATTATCGATGGATCAAAAATTGGTTGTTGGGGGTTAACTGAACCGGGAATCGGATCAGATGCTGTCGGAGTAAAGACAACCTCAGTTTATAAAGGCGATCACTACCTCCTAAACGGCTCAAAAACTTTTATCACCAATGCACCAATCGCAGATTACATGATTGTCATTACCAGACAAGTAGATGAATCAGGCAAGTCCCTGGCAGAAGGGATTGAAGGTGGAACGGCCTTTGTTCTTGAGCGTGGAATGGATGGACTTTCGACTGGGAAACCATTCAAAAAAATGGGTCATCGGGCCTCTCCCACAGGGGAAATCTTCATGGAAAATGTGAAGGTCCCAAAAGAAAATGTTTTGGGAAAACCTGGTCGGGCCTTTTTTGATATGAAACATTCTCTTGATGTTGAACGTGTGATCTTTTCAGGTCTTGGTATTGGGATGAGTCGCTTCTGCCTTGAATCTGCTTCCAAATATGCTCTTTCTCGAAAACAATTTGGCAAACCGATTGCTGCTTTTCAAATGATTCAAGATCATATTGCGAACATGACAACTCAATACGATGTCGCAGAAAAATATCTTCACTATGTGACTGAACAAATGGTTGCCGGAATTGATGTCAATAAAACTGGAGCCATCGCCAAATATTTTATTGGTAAGGCAGTTAACACAATCACTGATCTCGCTATTCAATGTCACGGTGGATATGGCTACATGGAAGAGTATCAAGTCGAGCGCTATGACAGAGACGCCAAGCTTTTTGAAATTGGAGCAGGCACTAACGAAATCCAAAAACTGATAATTGCCAAACAAACACTCAAGGAATTTTCGTGATTAAATTGAATAGCAAAGGCTTTTCTCTAGTCGAAGTCTTGGTTGCAGCAGGTATGGTTGGTGTCATCGGTCTAGGAGTCATGTCTTTAACAAAACAATCTTCAGAGTCCGCCAAGAGTCTGGAAGTGAATACTGAAATGGTAACTGTTCTCAACGAAATGCGTGCCATTCTCTCTGATCCAACAAATTGCAAGAAGACATTCGATGGGAAAAATGCTGCAAGTTCGGCCACCCCTGTTGATTCACTTATTTACGTCAATAAGTCTGGAACTGATGTTAATAAATTTGAAACCATTACAAGAAATCCGAATGCTAAATATGGTCAAGGGAGAATCAAAATTCTTGAATATGCTCTCGATGATTCAGGTGCCGGCGTCGATGTCGCTTCAGAAGAAACAACCAACCTGGTTGTGACTTTTGATCGTGGAAAAGGAATTTCTGGTAATCAAACAATCAGTAAGAACATTAAACTTTGGGTTGATGTCAGTGCCGGTGGAAATATCCAAGATTGCCGTTCTATTTCCGCCACCGCGAACTTGATTTGGACAAGAAGTAACGTCAATCAAAATGACATATTCTACTCTGGAGGTCAGGTCGGAATTGGAATCAACGATCCAACCGCTGGTTTTCAACTCGATGTGGAAGGAAATGCCAGAGTCTCTGAAACAATGAAAATTGGAGACAAGCAGGCCATTGGAAAAGATATCGATGCTGCTGGGCCACCACTTGATGTCGCTGGAGAAATCAGACTTCAAAAAGGAAATAAAGTCTGTAACAACGGACTTGAAGGGGCCATTCGTTATAATGATGGACCCAAGAGAATGGAATTCTGCGATGGAAACTCATGGAGACAAATGGGTGGCGGAAATGGAATTTCTTGTGACTGGAATGGTGTTCGTTGGGTATCACAAGGATATGATGCTGCCGGTGCTTGGTCCTCTGGAAACTATATAGATTGCCAAGGTGGTCAAGTCATTTCAATAAAAGCAGTTGGAGCTCCTTATTGCCCAGGTGGAGCCGGTTGCCAACCAGTTCCTTAGCCTTTGCTCCCCCAACCTGCTCCTTTATCCGGGAGCAGGGATGTAGGAATTCCTGAAGTCTTGAGTAAAATCTGAATCACGATTATTACTATCCCATGAAAACAACAAAACTATTAATTACATTATTTTTCTTTTACGTAACCCTTAGTGCTCAAGCAGCGACACCAGGCTCTTGTGAACACATTAAAAAAATCACCAAACCGGGAGATATTCTTTTTATCTCACTTCCTGGCCATCTTTTTTATGAGCAAGTAGAAAAAGCGATGAACCATTGGGCGAGCCACGTAGGCTTTGTTCTCGAAGAGAATGGTGAATTGATTGTCACAGAAAGTACTTATCCATTTTCAAAAGATACCAAATTTTGTGACTTCGTTGATCGGGCCAAGGGTAAAATTGCAGTTTCTAGATTAAAGAATAGAAAACTGAATGATCGTGACTTAGAAGAGTTACGTTACTCGAGTAAAGAAAGACTCGGTGTGTATTATCATCTTGGCTTTAAACTTCGCTCATCAAAACAATTTTGCTCTAAGTTTGTATGGGAAGTATTTCAAGAAGCACTTGGTGTAGAAATTGGGAAAGTTGAAACTTTCCAAGAACTTCTTGACTCTCATCCAGATCAGGCCAGTCGGGATCAAGCTGTACAATTCTTTAATGTATGGTTTTTTAGATGGGCCATCCCATTTGTTTCAAATATTCCATGGGATAGAGAAACTGTTACCCCAAAATCACAATATGAAGATAGAGATCTAAAAACAGTATGGACTTGGGAAAAATAATTACTTAATAACTTGCCTGAGTTTTTGTAAATAACTCCACATCTTAAAACCATATCCCCTGGCCACCAGCTGGGGGTTTATGTTTAGACCTAGTGTTTCTGAGATCATCCTCACATCAAACTCAACATCATAAGTAAACTTGGTTCGATTTTCATCGAGTGCCTCAAAGATTCTGTGACTCTGGAGATAGAAAGGATTGTCTTTTGTTGTAATGAAAAGCGCATCGTAAGGACAATCAAGTCTTATAACTTCTGTTTTTGTGATGAAATTTCTTTGAAGTCCAATCCAGGCATCTTCGACAATAACAGCACCTTCCATTAGTTCTCCACCTTCAATGCTCATTTCGTTGACTTCACTTCGCCAAAGATGATCATTCATCGGATTGGAAACAAAGGCACAAACTTTTTCGATGGGTTGATTGATGACGACAGACTTCTTAACATTGACCGTTTCAAGGGCAAAAGCAAAATGAGTAAAAGCTAAAAAGACCAGAAGTGGTTTCATCGATAAACTCCGTAAAAATGACCTCTTCATTTTTACCTTTGAGTTCTCTTTTGGCAAACATAGTGAAATCAGTAATCTGACTCGAATTCTTCGGGCTCTAGCCCCATGATTTGGTAGAGAGCACG
>SBGE01000296.1 GCA_006226755.1 Deltaproteobacteria bacterium
GACCTTCTTAAAGCAAATTGTGATTTGAGTAATAAATCTTATATTTTCGATGGTTTCCCAAGAAACATCGATCAAGCCAAGGCACTTGATGAGCACGTCCTTAAGGGGACTCCATCAAAGGCGATCAATTTCGATATGGATATCGAGGTTTTGGTTGAAAGGATTACAAATCGTAGAATCGCTCCAAAAAGTGGAGAGATCTACAATCTTTTGACCAAGCCACCTAAGGTGCCAGGAAAATGTGATGTTTCTGGTGAAGACTTGATCCAGAGAAAAGATGACAATGAAGATACTGTTCGTAACAGAATGAATGTCTTCAAGTCGACCAATGGGCCAGTAGTTGATTACTACGGAGCTCAAGGGAGATTGCTAAACATCGATGCTTCACAAGATCCTGACGCGGTGTTTAAAAAACTCACTGAAATTTTGAACTAGTAACAATTTGAGGCGCTTGCTTGCCTTATAGCGGCGTTTCATATATACATGCAAAAACTTGTATTTTAGGTAAACAGGGGCCTATGGCTGATAAAGAGACTATTGAAGTTGAAGGGGAAGTAACTGAGCTACTTCCAAACACGAAGTTTAAAGTAAAGCTTCCTAATGGGCACAGTATTATTGCTCATATTAGTGGGAAGATGAGAATGCACTTCATTAAGATTCTTCCTGGGGACAAAGTGCTTGTAGAAATTAGCAAATACGACCTGACTAAAGGTCGAATTACATACAGAAGTAAAGGCCGATAAGCAGAAGAGGAAAGTTATGAAAGTTAGAGCATCTGTAAAAGTTATCTGCAAAGACTGTAAGGTTATCAAAAGAAAAGGTGTCCTTAGAGTAGTTTGTAAAACAAACCCAAAACATAAACAAAGACAAGGTTAATTGTCTAAAAACTTAGGAGTGTAGCTATGGCACGTATTCTTGGCGTTGATATTCCTAGAAATAAAATCATGAAGATTGCGATCCGATCTCTTTATGGAGTTGGACCAAAAATCTCTGAAGAAGTTCTAGGTAAAGCCGGTATCGAACTTGATCGTAACTCAAACGATCTCACTGAAGAAGAAGCACAACAAATTCGTCAAATTCTTGAAACGGAGTACACTGTAGAAGGTGACCTTCGTAGAGAGGTTGGACTCAACATTAAAAGACTTAAAGATCTTGGTTGTTACAGAGGAATCAGACATAGAAAGAATCTTCCTGTAAGAGGTCAAAGAACGTCTACCAATGCAAGAACCAGAAAAGGTAAAGCCGTGGCTATTGCAGGTAAGAAGTCTGTTAAGTCGATGAAGTAATAGGAGTTGAGTCATGGTTAAGAAAGTTACTAAGAAAAAAGTTAAAAAGAATATTCCACACGGAATCTGTCATATTCAAGCTTCTTTCAATAACACAATTGTTACATTCACCGACCCTGCTGGTAACGCAATCGCATGGGCCAGTGCCGGACAATTGGGATTTAGAGGAAGTAAAAAGTCGACTCCATTTGCAGCTCAAACTGCATCAATTGAAGCGGCTAAGCTTGCTATGGAACACGGATTGAGTTCCGTAGATGTACGAGTCAAAGGACCTGGCGCTGGTAGAGAAAATGCTATCCGTGCTCTTGTTCAAGCCGGTCTAAGAATTACATCTGTTGCCGATCGTTCACCGATCCCGCACAATGGATGTCGTGCACCTAAGAGAAGAAGAGTTTAATAGATTTACCAGGAGAATCTAAGAATGGACGCATTTGTAGCAAAGAACTGGACAAACATGATCAGACCTGTCGCTCTTGAATTGGATATTGATTCAGTAAAAGCGAACTATGGAAAATTTGTCGCGAAACCACTTGAAAGAGGTTACGGACAAACTCTTGGTAACTCACTAAGAAGAGTACTTTTATCGTCTCTTCAAGGTGCAGGTATTGTTGCCATCCGTATTGAAGGTGTTGAACATGAGTTCGGTACAATTAATAACGTAAAAGAAGAAGTTTCTGAAATTATTCTAAACCTTAAAGAGGTTCATCTTAAGATTAGAGGGAGAGAGGACGTTATCCTTACTCTTGAAAAATCTGGAGAAGGTCCTGTTAGAGCTGGGGATATTGCAGAAAACGCTAACGTAGAAGTTTTGAACCCTGATCACGTTATCGCCAACATCTCTTCTGGTGGTTCCATTAAGATGGAACTTAAAGTTGCCAGAGGTAAGGGATATGTTTCAGCGATGGACAACAAAGAAGAGTTCGATCTTCCAATCGGTTGGATCTACCTTGATACACTTTTTTCACCTGTACACAGAGTGAACTATACAGTGACAAACTCAAGGGTTGGTAAGAGAACTGACTTCGACAAACTTGCTATTGAAGTTTGGACGAACGCTGGTGTTGAACCACAAGATGCAGTTGCTTACTCAGCAAAGATCCTTAGAGACCAGCTTGCTGTATTCCTTAACTTCGAAGACGAAGAAGAAATCGCAAGAATGGAAACTAAACCACAAGCAACACAATCTAATGCTAACAACGCTCTACTTAAGCCTGTTAGCGAGCTTGAGCTTTCTGTACGTTCTGCAAACTGTCTTCAGAATGCCAACATCAAGTACATCTATGAGTTGGTATCAAAAACTGAAGGTGAAATGCTAAGAACTAAAAACTTTGGTCGAAAGTCATTGAACGAGATCAAAGAAATCCTTTCTCAAATGGGACTTGGGCTAGGGATGAAAGTTGATAGCATTATGAAAGAACTTAAAGACAAGCAAGAGGCTGAAAAACAGTAGTTTTTAAAGTAGGAGTAAGCCATGAGACACGGTAACAAAAAATACAGAATTGGAAATAATCCTTCACAAAGAAAAGCATTGCTTAAAAACCTTGCTATCGAAGTGATTGATCACGGACAAATCAAGACAACTCATACAAAGTGTAAAGCAGTACAAGGCTTTGTTGAGAAGCTTGTGACTATCGGTAAAAACGATACAGTAGCTAATAGAAGACTTGCATTTAGCAAACTTCAAAACAAAGATGCTGTAGCAAAGCTTTTTGCTGAAGTTGGTCCAAAGTTCAAAGAAAGAAATGGTGGATACACCAGAATTATGAAGCTTGCTGATGGACGTGTTGGTGACAACGCTCCAATGAGCTACATCGCTTTCGTTGACTAATTGATTTCAAACCAGTTTTTCTGGAATAGGCCTTCTTCATTTTATAAAGTGAAGAAGGCTTTTTTTTATTATGACGTTTGCAACTAAAATATTTTCCATTGTTTTGATCATTGCTTTGACTGTTGCGTACTCAATGTACGAGAAGTCGAAAATTACGGCTCTGGACTCTTCTGGAAAGCTTGTTCTTCAAGAATTACCTGAAATTAAATTGGCCGATCTCGAAGGCAATATGGCCTTCACAAAACAAAGTCTCATAGATCAAGATACTCGCGGATTGATGGTTCACTTTTGGGGAACATGGTGTGCTCCATGTGAAGCGGAACTTCCAAGCTTTTTGAAGCTCGCTGATAGGCTGCAGGTTCTTGGAGTTAAATTCTTGTTAATCGCAGTCAATGATGATGTGAATAAGATAAAAAAGTTCATGAAGAGATTTAAGTCACTTCCTGAAAATGTTTATCTCGCAAATGATCCTTCAGGTGAATCAATGTCTATATTTGGTACGGCCAAAGTTCCAGAAACTTATCTTTTCTCTAAAACTGGAAAGCATTTAAACAAATTTGTTGGTCCTCAGGAATGGGAAATGGCCACCTATTTTGATCGGATTAAGCGATTGGTTGACGATTCTCTAGGAAGTCAGGACCAGGCCGTAGAGACCCATTAACCTCATATTTTCATATGGTTATCTTTGTTCTTCTGTAAAAAGTTTTTTCAATAAATTCCTCCTGATTGTTAAGTTTCTGGCAGTGAGTGCCGAAAAGTTAGTCAGATATAGATCTTCCATTGTCAAAAAAATGGAGGGAGTTGGGCATTATGAATGTTCAGCTTTAAAACAAAACAGGAGAGCACCAATGATCAAGTGGGAAGAAATCAAAGGCCTGCATGTCATCTCAAAACTCGAAGAGATCCTAAACAAGTGGTATGGGGTCGAGCAGTTCTACACGGACACGCATTACAAAGTTAGAAGTAATCATCTTGATAAAGACTTTGAGTTCAAAAGTCATTTCATGAAAGTACAGATGAATATGCCACATGGTTATGATTGGCTATGTCAGGATATTGAGAAGGTGACAGATGGTATTTCCGGTGCTGATGAGCATTGGCAAGTATTTGATTCATTCATTCCACACGTAAAAGGTGTCGCTGCTAAAGTTGTTGTTGATGGACAGTTTGTGGGATGTGTTTTTGCTTATCCATTTGTCAGTGATTCAACGACAGATACTGAGTTCGCAGAAATTAAAAAGTTCATGACCGAGAATGGTGCCTCGGAAGGTGACGTTAATGCATGCGTAGACAGTATGAAGAAGTTGAGTAGTACTCATGTCGACTACTTGAAGGAACTTACCGAACTGGTTTCTCAAGAAGTGATGACTTTCCACGAAGAAATTACAAAAAGAGAAGAGAGAATTCACGAACTCAATAGTGAACTTGGTGACAAATATAGATATCATACGATGATTGGTAAATCGAAGAAGATGCAGACTATTTATAGACTGCTCGAGAAGATTTCCAACTCTGAATCATCTGTTCTTATCAATGGTGAGAACGGGACTGGTAAGGAACTTGTGGCCAAGGCGATTCATTATACTTCGCCAAGAAAAGACAATCAGTTTCTTGCTGTTAACTGCTCAGCATTCAACGATAACCTTTTGGACTCAGAGCTTTTTGGTCACGTGAAAGGTGCTTTTACTGGTGCGGTTAAAGACAAGAAAGGTCTTTTTGAAACTGCAAACAGTGGAACACTGTTCCTGGATGAAATTGGGGATACGTCTCTAACCATGCAGGTGAAGCTTCTTCGTGTTCTTCAAGAAGGTACTTATCTGCCAGTTGGTGCAACCAGCCCAAAAAGAGCTGATGTGAGAATCGTTGCTGCTACCAACAAAGATTTGAAAACGATGATGCAAAAAGGTGAATTCAGAGAAGACCTTTTTTACAGAATCAACGTCATCAACGTTCAGCTTCCTCCACTAAGAGAGAGAAATGAAGATATCTCTGTTCTTATGGATCATTTCCTTAAGAAAAGATGTGATGAGTCTGGTCTACCGATGAAGCAATTTTCCAAGAAGTGTATGGAAAAGATGCTTGATTATCCTTGGCCAGGGAACGTCAGAGAGCTTGAAAACGAAGTTGAAAGACTTGTTGTTCTTGCTGGTGATGATAAAACAATTACTCCGGACCTTTTGTCTCAAAGAATTCTCGATCATGGTGATAGACCAGGGAATACGATGACAAGAGGAGTCAATACTTCAGGATCTTTGAAGGCCGCTCTTGAGGAACTCGAGAGCTTGATGATCAGAGAAGGCTTGAAGCGCTGCAACTTCAACAAGTCCAAGCTAGCGAAAGAGCTTGGAATTTCTAGAGCCAGCTTGATTATGAAAGTTGAGAAGTATGGCCTAGATAAGCGTAAGAAAGCGGCTGGAGAGTAATTTCAAATAACGCGTCAAGATAGCCTCCTAGGGATCTAAAGGATAATATACCTTGGATTTTTAGGAGGCTTTTTTATGTCTGAAACGCTTGAATTTAAGCGAGAGGAACTCATTAACAAGAGAAGACAATCTGAACTTGGTGGTGGGCAAGCTCGTATCGAAAAACAACATTCTCAAGGAAAATATACTGCTCGTGAACGAATCGATCGCTTGATTGATCCGGGAACATTTATTGAGTTTGATCGATTTGTAACTCATAGATGTACGCACTTTGGAATGGATGAAACCAAATATCTTGGCGACGGTGTTGTTACAGGTATAGCAAAAATAAATGGTGCAGAAGTTGCGATTTATTCTCAGGATTTTACATGCTGGGGTGGAGCTCTTGGAGCTGCACACGCAAATAAAATCTGTAAGATCATGGACTTCGCTGTTGAAAATAGAATTCCTATAATTGGAATTAACGATTCTGGTGGTGCAAGAATTCAAGAAGGTGTTGATGCTCTTGCAGGTTACGCTGAGATTTTCTACAGAAACGTGAAGGCCTCAGGTGTAGTTCCTCAGATATCTTTGATCATGGGACCGTGTGCTGGTGGAGCAGTTTATTCTCCAGCAATTACTGACTTCGTTTTCATGGTCGATAAAACTTCTTATATGTTTGTAACAGGTCCAGATGTTATTAAGACCGTGACTCACGAGGAAGTGACTAAAGAAGAACTCGGAGGAGCGACAACTCACAATGAAAAATCAGGAGTAGCTCATTTCAAGACAGCAAATGAAGATGAGTGCTTTGAAAGAGTTCGTGAACTACTTGCTTATATCCCAAGAGCTAGCTTCACTAAGAATGAATTGAAATACACTTCAGATCCTGTCTATAGAGACAATATCAAAATTAAAGAAGTCGTTCCGGCAAACCCAAAGAAGCCTTATGACATCAAAGAAATCATTCTCGATATTGTAGACGATGCTCACTTTCTTGAAATTCATAAAGACTACGCAAAAAATATTGTTACAGGTTTTGCGTCAATCGGTGGAATAAAGATCGGAATTGTAGCTAACCAGCCAGCTATTCTTGCGGGAGTTCTTGATATCGATGCTTCATGTAAGGCAGCAAGGTTTATTAGATTCTGTGATGCTTATGATGTGCCAATATTAACTCTTGTCGATGTGCCGGGATTTTTACCTGGAACAGTTCAAGAGTATGGCGGAATTATCAAGCACGGTTCAAAACTTCTTTATGCTTATGCAGAAGCTACCGTGCCTATGATTACCTTGATTACAAGAAAGGCCTACGGTGGAGCTTATGACGTTATGGCCTCGAAGCACATCAGGGCCGACGTTAACTTGGCTTACCCAACAGCGGAAATTGCAGTTATGGGAGCTGAAGGTGCAGTGAACATTGTTTTTAGAAATGAACTCAATGGACTTGAGGGAGCCGCTTTCGATAAGAAGAAAGCGGAGCTAGTTGCCAATTATGAAGAAAACTTCAATAACCCATATCGTGCAGCGGAAGTAGGCTTCATTGATGCCATCATTCTTCCAGAAGAAACTAGAAAACGTCTGCATGAGTACTTGAAGGTTCTCAAAAATAAAGAAGTTGAAAGACCTTCGAGAAAGCACGGGAACATTCAGCTATGAAAGATCAAGATCATAAAAGAATATTGATTGCTAACAGAGGTGAGATTGCTGCCCGTATTGCCAGAGCATGTAGAGAGCTTGGACATACTGCAGTTGGTGTATGGACAGATAATGAAGTTCACGCCAGACACTTAGAATATTGTGATGAATGGGTGAGACTTCCTGGTTTCACGAATGCTGAAACATACTTGAATGTAGAGAATATCCTCAAAGTGTGCAAGGACTACAAAATCGATGGAGTTCACCCGGGTTATGGTTTTCTCTCAGAGAATGCCGGCTTTGCAGAAAAGTTGACCTCCGCAGGAATTACTTTCATTGGTCCGCACGTCGAGGCCATTAGAAGTATGGGTGATAAGGCGATCTCAAAGCAAATTGCAAAAAAAGCTGGAGTACCAGTTGTTCCTGGTTCAGCTGAAGCGATTGAATCAGTAGAAGGTGCTTTGGAGATTGCTAAGGAAATTGGTTATCCAGTTCTTCTCAAGGCCGTTGCAGGTGGCGGTGGTCGTGGGATGAGACAATGTTTCAGCGATGACGATATCAGAAATCAATTTGAAGCCGTTCAGCGTGAATCGAAAGCAGCTTTTGGAAATGGTGACCTGCTTGTTGAGAAGTACATCATCAATCCAAGACATATTGAAGTCCAAATCCTTGCCGACAAAAAAGGCAACACATACCACTTTTTTGAAAGAGAATGTTCTATTCAAAGAAGACACCAAAAGATTATTGAGGAAGCGCCTTCACCATTTATTGGAGAAGATGAAGAGCTTAGACAGCGTGTTTGTCAGACAGCTGTAAAATTGGCTCAGGCCGTGGATTATGATTCAGCAGGAACTGTTGAGTTCATTATGGGTGAAGACAAGGAATTTTATTTCTTGGAAATGAATACTCGTATTCAAGTTGAACATCCCATTACAGAAGAAATTACCGGAATCGATTTGATAGTTTGTATGATTCAGGCCGCTTTTGGAGTTGATCTTGGAATTCCGTCACAAGAGTGGATCAGTCGCACTGGACATGCAATAGAGTGCCGTATTTGTGCTGAAGATCCAATCACCATGCTACCAGCTCCAGGAAAAGTAACAGGATTTGAGACAAATTTTCCTCAAGGAACCAGATTTGATCATTATTTATATCGTGATCTTGAAGTGACACCTGACTTCGATCCAATGGTTGGAAAACTCGTGACAAAGGGAATTTTGAGAGAAATTGCCATTAGAAAGATGAAAGTAGCATTAGATGGACTTTTAATTGAAGGATTGAAAACCAATAAACCACTTCATCAAGTCATCATCAATCATCCGAAGTTTATTGAAGGAAATTATTCAACAAACTTTATCTCAGAAGAGAAACCGCAAGATGAGGTTGATACTTCAGTCAAATACAACAACATCTATAAGAAGTTGGCCTGTATTGAGGCAAAAAGGATGGGGATCTAATGAGAACTTATTTGATTGATAAAGATAATAACGAATACATTACAGACCTAACTCGAACAATCGTTCATAGCTCGGAGTTGGTCGAGTATCACTTCGAGACTGTTAATGACAACAAGGTAGTTCACTCAGAAAAAGTATATGTAAGGAAACTTGCCGGACAATATTTTGCCTCAAGTGATAACGTGAGGTGGGAAAAAGTCGCCAGACAAAATCTTCCAACACGTATGCTGAATGTCGATCGAGTGTTTGATTTGTATTATGGCTACAAACCTTCAGGTTTATCTGGCGGAGCTGCGGGTGAATTGAAAACCCAAATGCCAGGAAAAATTGTTAAAGTGATGGTTAAAGAAGGTGATACGGTTGAAAAAGGTCAGACACTGATCATTCTTGAGGCCATGAAGATGGAGAATGAAATAAAGTGCGGTGTAGATGGTGTAGTGAAGACCATCCATGTCAAAGAAGGAGATGCACTCGAGCAGGGTGTTCTCATGATGGAGGTTGAATGAACTGGCAAACCGGAAATAATAGACCGAAAGGTGGGATGGAAGATGCCCAAAAGATACTTCAAGATTTGAAAAATGCTTCTAAACTTATTGGACCAGTGTTTATTGGATTGATCCTTTTGGTTTTTGGGACAACAAGTTTCTATACTGTTGAGCCTGATGAAGAAGCGGTTGTAATCCGACTTGGTAAGTATATTAGTACTCAGCCTCCTGGACTTCATTTCAAGATTCCTTTTGGAATTGATCAAGTGACTAAGGTTAAAACGAAAAAAGTCCATCAAGCAGAATTTGGTTTTAGAAGTAGAAATACTGATACTAGAGTAACGACCTATCAGAAAGGAAGCTTTGATAATGAATCATTGATGTTGACTGGAGATTTGAACGTTGCTGATGTGGAGTGGGTTGTTCAGTATCAAATTTCAGACCCTTTTAAGTATCTTTTTCAAACATCTGAACCTCAAAGAAATATCAGAGATGTGTCAGAAGCAATTATGAGAAGAGTGGTTGGGGATAGACTGGTGACAGATGTTTTGACCACCGGGAGAGCTGAAATTGCCATTGATGCAAGAGATTTGATGCAAGAAGTTCTTGATAAGTATGACATGGGTATTAGAGTTGTGACGGTAAAGCTTCAAGATGTGAACCCTCCAAGAGTGGTTCAGCCCTCTTTTAACCAGGTCAACTCAGCAAAACAAGAACAAGAGAAGATCATAAATACAGCGGAAAAGGATTATAACAAAATTATTCCAGAAGCCCGTGGTAAAGCAGATAAGCAAATTTCTGAAGCCGAAGGTTACGCTGAGGCTTTGGTTAACAGGGCCAAAGGGGATGCCGCGAAGTTCTCAGAGATTTACAAAGAATATAAAAGAGCACCATCTATTACGAGAAAACGAATTTACCTCGAAACGATGGAGGAAATCTTTACTAGGTTTGAGCAGATCACAATTGTTGATCCCAAAGTTAAAGGTCTTCTACCAATTTTCAATCAAGGTAAAGGAGAGTAGTCATGGGTAAAACAATTTCAATAATTGTTACAATCGTAGTTGTCATTGTTCTTAAAACCAGTCTTTTCGTTGTTACGGAAGGAAAACAGGTTATTATCACTCAATTTGGTAGACCGATTGGAGAACCAATAACTACAGCGGGTCTTCATTTCAAAAAGCCATTTCTTCAAGAAGCAAGATTTGTCGACAAGAGGATTTTGTCGTGGGATGGATTTCCCAATCAGATCCCTACAAAGGATAAGAAATACATTTCAGTAGATACAACTGCTCGTTGGAGAATTGTTGATGCTCTTAAGTTCATTCAAACAGTTCAAAATGAAAGAGGGGCCAAGGCCAGACTAGATGCCATCTTGGATGCGACTACCCGAGATGTTATTTCTAATCACAACCTGGTTGAAGCTGTAAGACTTTCAAATTCAATTCTTGATTCAATTGCAAGAAAGAAAAAAGAAATTGAAGACAAGGAAGCAAGAGGCGAGGCCATCGTTGAAGAAGAGATTACAGGTGAGATTGAAAAAGTAACTACCGGTAGGGAAGAACTTTCAAAAATGATTGCTGAGTCAGCGGATAAGGAACTTGGACAATTTGGTATTAAGCTCATTGATGTTCAATTAAGACGAATTTCTTATGAGGAATCAGTTGAAAAGAAAGTTTACGAAAGAATGATCTCTGAAAGACAAAGAATTGCTGAAAAGATCAAGTCAATAGGACAGGGTGAGAAGGCCAAAATCGAAGGTCGTCTGTCAAAAGATCTTAGAAAGATTCAATCTGAAGCCTATAGAAAGGCCGAAGAAATTAAAGGTAAGGCCGAAGGTCTAGCAACATCTATTTATGCGAAGTCTTTTAATATGGATCCAAAATTTTATGAGTTTATTAGAAGTATGGATGCCTATAAAAAATCACTTAAGTCGGATGGTAAATTTATCCTTTCCTCTGATTCTGAGTTTTTGAAATATCTGAAAAACGACTGATCTATAATTGACTCACCCTTAGTATTCTACTCAGGGTGAGATTTTTCTCTAAAAGTGCTCCCAAGTACCTTAAGTTATCGTAAATACATATATAAAAAGGTTACATATCCTTGTGGAGTGCTCGGGCATTGTATATAGTCCATCAAAGTTTTTGCTTCACTTTGGGCCGGAGATTTATGAAAATAATACTTTTCACCATCATCGTTTTATTTCAATCAACGGCTTACTGTGTGACTGAAGATAATTTCAAAGAAAAACTAATCAATGACGTCTTTCCTTTTTATGATCAAGGGCAAGAGGGAAGTTTTGTTGGAGTTGATGGAAAACGCATCAACTTTCATAGCATCAAACGTGGAATGAAAAAGGCCTTTGTTATAATACCTGGTAGAACTGAACCTACCAGAAAATATGCAGAGGTTGTTTGGGATCTCAAAGATGAAGGCGCTGACTTTTTTTTGATGGATCATAGAGGGCAGGGTTATTCAGAGAGAATGCTGAAAGATCCACATAAAGGCTATGTCAAAAGATTTGAAGACTACATTGAGGATTTTGATAAGTTTCTTCAACAGAACGTCCTCAATAAAGGCTATGAAAAAATATATCTCATTGCACATTCCATGGGCGGAGCAATAGGTCTTTATCATCACATACTGAAGGGGCGGACTTTTGATAAAATTGTTACTGTCGCTCCTATGTTAGAAGTCGAAACGGGAAGCTTTTCTCACACTTTCACTATTAACTATATGCGTTTTTTAACATTGATGGGAATGGGTGAAAACTTCGTTCCCGGAGCGGATAGAGGGGATGTGAATTTTCCATTTGAAAATAATGAAGTGACACATTCTTTAGTTAGATTTGAAATGGCCCGTGATATTGAGAGAGAGAATCTCTATCTTGTAATGGGCGGGGCTACAAATCATTGGGTTGTAGAGGCGTTAGTTGCAGGACGAAAGATTTCTAGAAAAAAGAAAAAATTGAAAGATGTTCCCATTCTCTTGCTTCAGGCCGGGCAGGATACATTTGTAAGAAGTCGAAGACAAAATCAGGTGTGCAAACTAAAGAATTGTCGAAAAGTTCGTTTCGAAGATGCCAAGCATGAAATTCTTATGGAATCTGATGAAATCAGAGACGACGCTTTGAGAGAGATTGTCGAATTTTTAAGATAAAAATTTATCGATTAGCTGTTTAGCTGAGTCCAGTGGGTTCGCCTTGCTCGCGCCAACTTTTTCTGAAAGTTCATTATAAAGCTTAGCGGTTTCTTTATCAGAGAAGAGACTCTTTTTTAAGAGTTCATCAACCAATCTTTTAAACCAACTAATGTTTTGCTCTTTTCTCTTTTTATCCAAACTTCCTGATTTTTTAAGTTCATCAAGATTTGAAAAAACAGTATCAGCTATTTCTTTAATATTGGATTTTTCTAGAGCTGAACAACTTAAGACTTGAACGACACTTTCATCGTGTCCTGCCATAAGATTAAAGGCATTTTGATAGTCGTTTTTAGTAGTTTCGGCATTTTGCTTGTTGGCGCCATCTGCTTTGTTGACGATGACGATATCTGCTAATTCCAAGATACCTTTTTTGATACCCTGAAGCTCATCACCTCCACCTGGAAGCATCAAAAGAGTGAAGTAATCCACCAGGTCTGCAACCTCATATTCACTCTGGCCAACACCAACAGTTTCGACAAGTATGACATCAAAGCCAGCAGCTTCACAGAGAAGAAGAGCTTCTCTCGTCTTGAAGGCAACACCACCTAAGGATCCACTACTAGGCGAGGGACGAATGAAGGCGTTTGAATCCTGGCTAAGTTCTTCCATACGAGTTTTGTCACCAAGAATAGAGCCCCCACTAACGGGTGAAGTTGGATCAACTGCGAGAACGGCAATCTTTAGTCCTCTGGAAGTAAGTTCTTTTCCAAAGGCTTCAATAAAAGTCGATTTTCCTACACCTGGTGTTCCAGAAATACCTATTCGAAAACTCTTTCCTGTTTGAGGAAGAATTTTTTGAATGAGTTCCTGAGCTTCTTTTTGATGATTGGTATTAGTACTTTCGACCAGTGTGATGGCCTTTGCTAAAGTTCTTCGATCACCAGAATGAAGAAGTTTTAAATCTATGGACATTATTTGGAACTCTCATTGATTGCATCGATAACTTTTGTCGCTGAATCGATGATAGGAGTACCCGGACCAAAAATCCCTTTTACTCCGGCCTTTTCTAAAAAGTCATAATCTTGTTTTGGAATAACTCCGCCAACTACAACAATGATATCGGAGGCATTGAGTTTTTTCAGTTCATTGATGAGATCTGGCACAAGTGTTTTGTGTCCGGCTGCTTGGCTTGATACTCCAACTACGTGAACATCATTTTCTACAGCTTGTTTGGCAACTTCTTCTGGAGTTGAGAAAAGAGGAGCAAGGTCAATATCAAAGCCAATGTCTGAAAAAGCTGTGGCGATGACTTTTGCGCCACGGTCGTGACCATCTTGTCCCATTTTTGCGACAAGCATTCGTGGTCTTCTACCATTTTTGCTTTCAAACTCTTTGATCTTGTCTTTCAACATGGACCAATCCTTGTCATCATTAAATGCACCACCGTAGACACCAGTAACAGTCTGAGCAGTGGCCTTAAACCTACCCCAAACTTTTTCAAGCGCATCGGTGATCTCTCCAACCGTTGCTCTTAGTCTAGCCGCCTCAACAGAAAGGGCTAAGCCATTCCCTTCACCGGTTTCAGCGTATTTGGTCAGAGCTTCGAGGGCTTTCTGTACCTTACCATTGTCTCTTGATTTCTTGATTTGATCCAGCCTTTTAAGCTGCGCCTCTCTAACGGCATCATTGTCGATCTCTAAAATTTCGACATCTTCTTCACTGCTTAGTTTGTACTTGTTAACACCAACAATTACGTCTTCACCGCGATCGATACGAGCTTGTTTTGCTGCTGCAGATTTTTCAATTTCAAGTTTTGGCTTTCCTGATTCAATGGCCTTGGCCATACCACCAAGTTTATCGATGTCTTCAATAATCTGCCATGCCCGATCAGCAAGTTGTTGTGTCAGTGATTCCATCATGTACGAACCACCCCAAGGATCTACTGTCGTTGTGATGCCAGTTTCTTCTTGGAGAATGATTTGTGTATTTCTGGCAATGCGAGATGAGAACTTACTGGGTAGTGCAATGGCCTCATCAAATGAATTTGTATGAAGTGATTGCGTGCCACCAAAGACAGCGGCCATTGCTTCAATGGTCGTTCTGATCACATTGTTATATGGGTCTTGCTCTGTCAATGACCAGCCACTTGTTTGACAGTGAGTTCTGAGCATTTTGGACTTGATATCTTTTGGATTGTAATGACTAACGATCTTCGCCCAAAGGAGTCTTGCAGCTCTAAGCTTTGCAATTTCCATGTAAAAGTTCATACCAATACCAAAGAAGAAGGAAAGTCGTGGAGCAAAGTCATCGATTTTCATTCCTGACCTAATCGCTGTTTCAATATATTCTTTACCATCGGCCAGTGTGTAGGCGAGCTCAAGGGCCGCGTCTGCACCGGCTTCTTGCATGTGATAGCCAGAGATACTGATAGAATTAAACTTAGGCATATTTGTAGAAGTATAAGCAAAAATATCAGAAATAATTTTCATGCTTGGTTCAGGTGGAAAGATATAAGTATTTCTCACCATGAACTCTTTCAAGATATCATTTTGAATTGTTCCAGAAAGTTTTGAAGGATCAACACCTTGTTCTTCTGCTGCCACAATATAATTGGCCAAAATCGGAAGAACAGCACCATTCATTGTCATTGAGACTGAAACTTTATCTAGCGGAATTCCATCAAAGAGAATTTTCATATCTTCAACAGAATCAATGGCCACTCCAGCTTTACCAACATCGCCCTTAACTCTTGGATGATCTGAATCATATCCTCTGTGGGTCGCAAGATCGAAAGCAACGGAAACACCTTGACCTCCATTGGCCAATGCTTGTCTGTAAAATTCATTAGATTCTTCAGCGGTAGAAAAACCGGCATATTGTCTGATTGTCCATGGCCTTCCAGTGTACATGGTAGCTCTGGGGCCACGAACAAAGGGTTCTATTCCCGGTAGTGAGTCGGCATAGGGACATTGCTGAAGATCTTCTTTGGTATAAAGTGGTTTGATATCGACACCTTCAGGTGTTTTCCAAATGAAGTTTTCTGGTTCAAGTCCTCGAGACTCTTTACTAACCAGTTTTCTCCAATCCTCGATCGTCCCATTTGAAGGGTTGTATTCGTTGGCCATATCGTCCTCAATTTAGAATTTCTACCCATCCTTATTAGCAGTTAGGAGAGAATCTTTAAAGTTTTGAGGTGATTTGTGCGCCGCAAGGTGTTGAAAATAGGCAAGAATTTCCCGATTAAGAGCATTTTGAGTCTTTTGGTACAATATAAGGACGGAGGGTAAAATGTCGCAGAAAGACAATTTGATTCTCGAATCGTCCTTACAATCCTTTTTTTTCGATCAGCTGAACGATTTAAATAAAAAATCATCCAGCCCACTTCCTGGTGAGACCATTTATTATTCAAGCTTGGTCATGGATCGCTTCGGTGAAGCCGTTGAGTATTTCGATGTTTCACAAGAGGGTCGAGTTCGAGAGAAAACTTTAGGAGTGAAACTTCTTGAAGCCAGCAGTCTTAGCCGGACGATGCAAAAGAGGGCCTATCGGGATATTGGTGACACAGCACTATTTTTATGTGGATATTTCTCTGAGTCCCTTAATAAGAAAATTATTGATACCAGCTATTATCAAGAAGTCGGGCAAATTGCTTACAGTCACTTGAATAATATCATCCCCAAGGCTTATGAAATTCCAAAATTTTTCGGAATGATTTCTGATACTTTTGAGAAGATCACCATGATGATGAATGTTGTTTCAAAACAAAATAATATGGATGGAATGAATAATGACATGATCCTGTTTGTATCAAATACAAACAAGATCAAGGCATCATAGTTTTATTCGACTTCGCTTCGACCAACAACCACAGTACTCCATTTCTTTTTGAAGACTTTTCTGATTCCTTTCAGGAAGTCTTCATAAGTCATTTTCTTGATAAGGTTGTTGGACTTGTAGAAATAATCCAGACCAAAACCTTGAAGGGCCGGTACTGAATATAGACCTGCATAATCTTCATTGGTTTGGATGTTAACCAGGTTTTGACCCTCGATCATTTTCTTGATGCGAAGAAACTCTGATTTTGAAATTCCATTCTCTGCAATATTATTGATGATGCCATTAATCGCCTCAATGGCCCTGGTGACTTTGTCGTATCCTGAGGCCATGTAAATTCCCCAATATCCACCTTCAAGTGCCATAAAGTGAACTGGCTGAGCGGTATAACAAAGTCCTTGGCGATCACGGACTTCAACAAAAAGCTCGCTACTTTGACCACTCAAATGAGTTGTAATCATTTTAAGAACGAGATTTTCTTTATCTCCCATTGCTCCAATTGGTACACCATGGAAAATTTGAGTCTGTTCTCGATCAAAATGAATGTACTCTTGAGCACCAGTCAATGGTTTGTATTTTTTCTTAACAACTTTCTTCTCAGCTCTAGGCTTAAGTTCATCAAAGATAGGTTTGATATGATTCATCACTTCTTCAAGATCTAGGTCGCCGCAATATGTAAGCAGAATTTCTTTTTTAGCTAGATTGTCATTGTGAAGATCAATCAAAGTCTTACGAGAAGTCTTTTTAACGGAATCCACATTTCCGATCATATTTAAAGCATATGGATGACCATTAAAGAAAATATCAGATACTTTTTGAAAACATATTCTAATCGGATCTTCTCTTTGATTATCAATTGCTCTAAGTGCAATTTCTTTTTCATGTTTAACGAATTTCGCTGGGAAGTCTGGATTCATCATGGCACCGACAAACATAGGTGCGAGCTTGCTCATGTTTTCCGTAAGGCCATGCATCATGAGACCGTAGGCATTTTTGCCAGAAAAACCTGATAGGCTTGATGTCAAAGTGTCGAGTTCCGTTTTAATGGAATTGTAATCTCTTTTTCCATAGCCTTTGGTGAGTAGATTACAAATTAAATGATGGCGACCTGCACTTTGCTTAGTCTCTTCAGTCAAGCCACCTTTGATGTACGCCTGCAAAGAAAAAGTTGGATTCATGGTATTTTGTCTATAAAGAAGAGAAACACCTTTTTTCACTTTAATCAATTTGACTTGAGGATCTTCTTTGAGAGTTTTAGCATTGAGGGCCTTTGCTGTTTTTTCTTCAAGTGATTCTCTTAACTTGTCCAATCCTGTGGAAAATTTTTGAAGCTGATCCTTCGCTTCTTTTAAATTTGCAGCTTTTGGAATTTGAAGACTCATGTGAACATTTTTCGAAAAGATTTTTCTCAAAGCAACGTTTACTGATGAACTACTAGTCTTCCTAGCTTGATCTATAAATTCCTCTTCAGCAGAGATGTCTCCATTCTGGGCATATGAGTGTCCTAGAGAAAAGGCAAATGACTCAATTGACTCCATTTCATAAATTTTAGAAGCTACATATTGATTCTTTATTTTATGAATTTCATCTTTGTCGAAACCATTCTTGGTAGCAGACTTAAAAACTTCCATGAGCTTATTAAGAACCTTGCCCATATTCTCAAGTGGAAAGTTTGCCTTTAGGAAATGGACACCGCCATCAACCATAAACATGGTAGATGAGCCACAAGAGTTGGCAAGAGTGTTCTCAAGAACAAGTGATTTATATAGGATTGAAGATTCTCCATGACCAAGGCAGGTGAATGCAAGATCTTCTGGAATGGCATTCTTATCTTTGATGTTTGGAGCTTGAATGGCCATTGATAGTTGAGCCATCACTACATCTTTCTGATGCACTTCAATTGAACTTTTTTTCTTCAGTGAAAACTTTGGAAAAGAACTGGATGGTCCAACTGGTAATTTGTAATTTTCAATTGTTTTTTGAAGTTGGTCTTTATTGTTCAAATCTCCACTGACAACCAACAGTGCATTGGAAAGATTGTAGAACTTATTTCTGAAATCAACCAATTGATCTCTTGAGAAGTTTTTAATGGTTTTTTCATTACCAAGAATCATATGTGAGTAAGTTCCAGAGAAAGCCGCTTTTTGAAGTTTGTTGAAGGCGAACTGTCCAGGAGTATCGATACTTCTTCTGTACTCTTCAAAAACCACATCTCTTTCAGGTTCGAGATCTTCTTGAAGGAACATGGGATTTGAAACCATATCAAGTAGAATCTCTACCGAGTCATTGAGGTAAGTTTTTGGTGTATTGATATAATAACAAGTGTAATCGAAACTGGTGAAGGCATTAAGCTCGCCACCGAAACTTTCCACTTCATGAGCAATGGCAGCCCCAGGTCTTTTTTGCGTTCCTTTGAAGAACATGTGCTCAAGAAAGTGGGCAATACCTTGATTGTCTTTTTCTTCTAATGCACTTCCAGCACGGAACCATATTTGGACGCTTCCAGAAGTGTACCCAGGGGAATCGATAAAGAGAGTTTGAAGGCCATTGGCCAATGTTGTTTGATGATGCTTCATATAATTTTAATTTTGGTTTTAGGTTTAAGGCATAGTATAGTTCCGCCATCCCAGCTCAATCAAGTTGAATCGGAGATTTCTTGGCCATTGTAGACAGGCTTTACATTCATTTTCCTTTTTGTCGCCATTTGTGCAATTACTGCGATTTCTACAAGAAGGTCAGAGTCGATAGCTCGGAGACTTTGGGGTTTCATAAATACCTGGAAAATTCTGTTGAGCCGCATAATCAACTACTCAATGAAAATGGTTTGACAATGACCGATATGGCCTCAGTCTTCATCGGTGGTGGTACTCCATCACTTTGGGGAAAAGAGGGAGCTGAATATCTTGATGACTTCTTCCAAAAGCTGAATGTCAAACTTCGCAAAGATTGTGAATTTACGGTGGAAGTTAATCCTGGGAGCTGGAAAGAAGAAGATCTGATGGCCTGGAGAAAATTGGGAGCAAACAGATTTTCTCTGGGAATACAGTCGTTCAATCAAACATTCATCAAGCATCTCGATAGAGTTCATTCTCTAGAGGATGTCGTTGATACTCTCAAATTTTTTAATGAAAGAGAGTTGAATTTTTCAGTCGATTTCATGTTGGGTTTGCCTTTTTCCGAGAGGGACAATAGAGATGTTCTTGAGGAGTTGAAAGAAGTCTTAAAGTATAACCCAAACCACTTCTCCCTCTATATTCTGACAACCAAAGAGAATTATGTTCATCATAATCATCTGCCAACAGAAGAGTGGATTGAAAAAGAGTATATGGATGTATCCAATTTTCTAAAACAGCATGGTTATCTTCACTATGAAGTTAGTAATTTTGCCAAGCCAGGATTTGAAAGCACTCATAATCTTGCTTATTGGGAATCTGATTCTGTGGCGGCCTTTGGTCCAAGTGCAACTGGCTTTTTGAGTTCAAGTAGAACTCGTTATAAATGGAGACCAGCGAGGGCCGAATTCGAAATCGAAATATTGACGGAGAAAGAGTTCAAACTTGAACAGCTCTATATGAAATTTCGTACCAATAGAGGATTGAATTTTGATGATTTTTTCAGTGAAGCAGAAAGACCAATCATCAAGAATTTGACTGCAGAATGGCAAAAAACAGGCCTACTTGAAAGTGTCGGAGATGGTCTCTATCGCTTAACCTCTAAGGGTTATCTTTCTATGGACGGGCTTTTAAACCAGATATTTGCTCGTACAAAATCGCTTTAATTTCTTGTACTTACATTAAGAATCCAATTAATTCATCTTCTTAACATTGACATGTATAGAAATGAACACATGTTAGATACAGATATGAGTCTAGATGCGAGGTGTTAAAAAATGGTTGAAACGACAAGTGATGCTGAGAAAGATCTGAAGCAGGAAATGGATGAGATTAAAAATGAAGCTGAAGAGATTCATGCTGATGCCAAACAAATCCATGAAGATGCTGAAAAGATCAAAGAAGAAACTGAAGAGCTGAAAGAAGAGATCAAAGAACTCAAAGAAGAAATGGAAGCTCCTCAAAAAGAACAAGAAGATTTCAAATCGAAATACTTCTACCTCGCAGCAGAAATGGAAAATATGAGAAAGCGTTTTGATCGTGAAAAACAAAACCTTCTTAAATTTGGAAATGAAAAAGTTCTCTCTGATTTGATTGAAGTGGTCGACAACCTCGACAGAACGCTTGAAGCACTCAACTCAGAAGAAGATGAAAAAGTAAAAAACATCCTGACCGGAGTGGACATGGTGAGAAAACAATTTCTCGACGTCCTTACAAGTAATGGATTGGAAAGGATTGAGTCTGTAGGACAAAAGTTTGATCCGAATTTCCACGAAGCCTTGGCCCAACAGCCAGCAGAAGGAAAAGAGGATGACGAAATTTTAATGGAATATCAGAGAGGTTATATTCTGAATGGAAGACTTCTCAGGGCAGCAAAAGTAATCGTTTGTAAAAATTAAGAATTGGAAAATAAGTTAAGGAGAAAGTCATGGGAAAAATTATTGGAATTGACCTCGGAACAACAAACTCTTGTGTGGCAGTACTTGAAAACGGAAAGTACAAAATTGTAGCCAACGCAGAAGGACACAACACAACACCATCTGTAATCGGTTTTGGAAAAAACGATGAGAAACTTGTAGGACAAGTTGCTAAAAGACAGGCGGTAACAAACCCAACGAAAACCCTATATGGGATTAAAAGATTGATTGGTAGAAAGGCCGATGCTCCTGAAGTGAAGAAGTTCATGGAAGTAGCTCCTTTCGAAATCTTTGCCAATAAAAATGGAGATGCTTGGGTAAAAGTAGATGGAAAAGAGCTTTCACCTCAGGAGATCTCTGCTTCTGTGCTTGAAAAACTCAAGCAAGCTGCTGAAGATTATCTTGGAGAAAAAGTAACTGAAGCTGTTATTACAGTTCCTGCTTACTTCAACGATGCTCAAAGACAAGCAACGAAAGATGCCGGTAGAATTGCTGGTCTTGATGTAAAAAGAATCATCAACGAGCCAACGGCGGCGGCTCTTGCTTACGGACTAGATCAAAAACAAGATAAAAACATTGCGGTCTTCGACCTTGGTGGTGGTACTTTCGATATTTCGATTCTTGAAATTACATCTGATGGTGTATTTGAAGTTAAGGCCACTAACGGAGATACTTTCCTAGGTGGGGAAGACTTTGATGAAGTACTCATTAACTGGATGGCCGATGAGTTCAACAAAGACAATGGAATCAATTTAAGAAAAGACCAAATGGCTCTTCAAAGATTGAAAGAAGCTGCAGAAAAAGCCAAGCATGAGCTTTCAAGCACGACACAAACTGAAATCAACCTGCCGTTTATTACTGCAGACCAGTCTGGACCAAAGCACTTGAACTTGACTCTTACCAGAGCTCAGTTTGAAGGTTTGATCAGCCCACTTTTGGATAGACTTGCGAATCCATGTCAGACTTGTATCAAAGACTCTGGACTTGCTTCATCTGAAATCCACGAAGTGATCTTGGTTGGTGGTTCAACAAGAGTTCCTGCGGTTGTAGAAAAAGTTAAGCAAATTTTCGGAAAAGAGCCTTCTAAAGGTGTTAACCCTGACGAAGTAGTTGCAGCTGGTGCTGCAATTCAAGGTGGGGTACTTGCTGGTGACGTGAAAGACGTACTTCTTCTAGATGTAACTCCACTTTCTCTAGGTATCGAAACTCTTGGTGGTGTAACAACTAAGATTATCGAAAAGAACACAACTATTCCTGTGAAGAAGTCTCAGGTCTTCTCAACAGCTCAGGACAATCAGCCAGCTGTTTCGATCCACGTTCTTCAAGGTGAAAGAGAGTTCGCAAAAGATAACAAAACTCTTGGAAGATTTGATTTGACTGGAATTTCTCCTGCACCAAGAGGGGTTCCTCAAATTGAAGTGACTTTCGACATTGATGCCAACGGAATTGTGAATGTAAACGCAGTTGATAAAGCAACTGGTAAGTCACAAGAAATTAAAATTACTGCCGGTTCTGGTCTCTCAGAAGAAGAGATCGAGAAAATGGTACGTGAAGCAGAGGAAAACAGAGACTCTGATAAAGCAGCTAGAGAAATCATCGATACCAGAAACAACTTGGACTCTTTGATTCTTGCTTCTGAAAAAATGCTTAAAGAAGGCGAAGGTAAAATCGCGGATGCGGCGAAAGGTGAACTTGAAGCTGCTATCACAGAAGCGAAAGGAAAGCTTGAGTCTCAAAGCTTGGAAGAACTTAAAGCAGCGAATGAAGCTCTTCAAAATGTCAGCCACAAGATTGCTACTGAAATGTATCAGCAAGCTGGTGGACAACCAGGACCTGATGCTGGTCAAGGAGCTGGACCTGGTGCTGGAGCACAGGCCGACACAGGCAAGAATGACGACGATGTCGTCGATGCAGACTTCAAAGAAGTTTAAGATTAAATGGATAATATCGGAGGGTCTCGAAAGAGACCTTCTGATTATTTAGTGAGTATCCAATGAGTAAAAGAGATTATTACGAAGTGCTTGGTGTCCAAAAGGGCGCGGGCAAAGACGAGATCAAAAAGGCATATCGTAAGCTGGCCATGCAGTATCATCCGGATCGAAACCCGGATAATGCTGAAGCTGAGGCTAAGTTTAAAGAGGCCAGTGAGGCTGCAGACGTACTTCTCAATGAAGAGAAGAGACAGAAGTATGATCAATTTGGACATGCCGGTGTAGATGGTCAATACGGTGGATTCGGTCAAGGTGGATTCGGGTTTGGCGGAGAGTTCTCTGATCTTGGTGACATCTTCGGAGATATTTTTGGAGATATCCTCGGAGGAGGAAGAAGACGTGGTGGTCGCAACAGAGCGAGACCAGGTAATGATCTTCAAATGGAAGTTGAAATTACATTCGAAGAAGCAGCATTCGGCGCTGAAAAGAAAGTTTCACTTACGAGAAAAGCAACTTGCGGAGACTGTAAGGGAACTGGCGGCAAAAATGGTGCTCAACCTATAAATTGTGACATGTGTGGCGGGATGGGAGAAGTCAGAAGACAACAAGGCTTTTTCACAGTCGCTTCTACATGTCCTAAGTGTCATGGTTCAGGACAAATGGTTTCTGACCCTTGTGGTACATGTCATGGTGAAGGTCGATCTCGAAAGAACGTTGATCTTGCTGTAAAAATTCCAGCTGGTATCGATGTTGGTCAAAGGCTGAAGCTTTCAGGCGAAGGCGATGCCGGTATGAATGGTGGTCCAAGTGGTGACCTATACGTTGTCATCGATATCGAGCAACACGAATTTTTTGAACGAGATGGATTTAATGTTCATTGTGAAGTTCCGATTTCTTTTTCACAGGCAGCTCTTGGAGCTGAGGTAGAAGTACCGACCCTGGCAGGAAAAGTTTCAGTAAAAATACCTGAAGGGACTCAGTCTGGAAGTAAAATGCGCCTTAAAGGAAAAGGGATTGCCAAACTTGGTGGCTATGGCACAGGTGATCAAATTTTGGAGATTCATGTTGAGACTCCAACAAAGATTAGTGCTGAGCAAAGAGAGATTTTCCAAAAATTGGCCGAATTTGAAGATTCGACGCCTATGTCCAAAGGCTTTTTTGACCGAGTTAAAGAGTTTTTTCACTAATACAATGGCCTGACGTTTCAGTCAGGCTTTTCCTCTTTTACATAAGTCCGTCGCCCCGTTAAAATATTGAATTATTTGCAGCGAGGACTGATTTCTATGCGAAGAATTCTGGGTCTTTTGTCCCTAACACTACTTTTACTACTGGGCTCGTGTGGCGTGACCATGATCAAAACCGGATCACGCAGCGATCTTTATACCGAAACCTTCATCACAAAACTTGAGACGATCAAAGGTCAATATAGAAAAGGTGAAGGCGATTCAGCTCTAAAGAGTTTGATGGAAATGCCTGAAGAGGGACTTTTGCCTTCTGAAAAGGCCATGAGAAGAAATTTGATTGGTGTGATTCTCTTTTCTAAAGAGGATTATGAGAAAGCCATTTTTAATTTTGATTTGGCACTCTCATCCTCACGCTTGGATGATGCTCTGACTGCCCAGATTCATCTCAACCTTGCCAGTAGTTATTTCAAATTGGGCTACATGCAAAAGGCCTTTACATCGGTGAAGATGTCTGACTACACCAAGCTCACAAAACCTGAAGCCAAGAAGCATCATAAGCTAAGCTATAAGTTGTCAAAAGAGCTCGAGAGAGATCGTGACATGATTGAAAGTCTCTTGCTTTATCTTGGTGATAAAAAAGGCATCAGCGACCTCAAGAATGATCCGATGTATGAACATCTTCTTTCAGGATTTGTGAAATTAAAAAGTCGCGACAAAGTTCAGCTCTTAGAAAGTTTTGAGGGGGCTCGAAGTTTTGTTGTTGGATATCTCGCTTATTTGGAAGCAGAAAAGATTTATTATGATGGTCAAAAAGAAGAGGCTAAAAATTACCTTGAGTGGATCAAAAAGAGATATGAAGGAACAGATGAGCTGATTGAGCTCGTCGACAATTTTCATTTCAGAGTCGAGAATTTTGCCAAAATGAATCAACGTTCAATAGGGGTCATACTTCCACTCTCTGGTGAGAAGAAAGATTATGGAGAAAGGGCGCTGTTAGGTATTGATACAGGGCTTGGTGAAATCAATAGCAAACTTCCTGAAGGTGAGAAGATTACTCTTCACATCATGGATAGTGAGGGGAGCGGAGCTGTTGGAGCTTATAGGGTCAAAGATTTAATTGAAAAGCATTCAGTTGGTGCGATCATCGGTGGTTTATTTTCAACTGAAGCGACAAAAGAATATCAGGAAGCCAGAAAGAATGGGGTTCTTTTTGTTTCTTTATCTCAGATTTTTCTTCCTAAAGAAGAGAAAGATCATCTCCTTCTAGAGATTCCTGGATCAATTGAAAGTCAGGTAGCGAGAGTGTTTTCGGACGAGATGCTTCAGGTTTTTGGTAAAAATGCAGCGATTCTTTATCCTCAGGATCAAAGAGGAGAAGCCTACGTTTCTGAATTTTGGAGAAGGGCACAGCAAAAAGGTGTGAGCATTACGGGAATCAATCATTACGATAAAAATCAGACAGATTATAGAGATCCTGTTCGTAATTTACTTGGTCTTCAAAATACCAGAGCGAGAAAAGAAGAACTTGATTTGCTAAGTGATATCCATGGTCTTGAAGATAAGAGAACAATTAGAAGAATTCAAACGTTGAAGCCAATCTTGGATTTCGATTGGATTTTCATTCCAGCATATCCAAAAGAAGCTTTGCAAATTATTCCCTCATTTTCATATTTTGATGCTTTCAATTTGAAAATGGTTGGTGGCCCAAGTTGGCGATCAAGAATGCTTTCCAAGCATAGCTCGAAATTGGGGAAACTGTT
>SBGE01000124.1 GCA_006226755.1 Deltaproteobacteria bacterium
GGAATGAGTGATGTTATTACTTGTTCAGTAGGCTCTCCAACTTATGTTGAGTCTTCAGCAGCTGCTCAAACCACAAACGCACAGCTAGTTATTATGGAATGGGCCTCTGGAAGCGCTATCAATATGTACATCAATGGTTCACAAGATTCGGTCTCAAGCCAAGGCTCAACCCTTACAGGAACCCTCTCTGGGGCCAATAATATGCTCGTTGGTAAAGGTCCAGTCGATGGAAACAACTCTGGTTGGAACGGTCAGATTATCGAATTTGTCGTCTATCAAGGAACTCTGTCTGCTGCAGACAGAGCGAAGCTTGAAAAGTACATGAACGACAAATGGAATATCTGGTAATTCTTAGCGCGCCAAGAACTCACAAAGCTTTCCGATGGCCTCAGTAAATTGCTCTTTTGGAGAAACCAGTGAAATACGAGCCGTATTTGGCGCTCCAAAGTCTCCTCCTGGAACAATCGCAATACCAAGCTCATCCAAAATCTCTTCACAGATCTCAGCAGCGTAATCAGTTTGATCATCTTTGTCTTTTCGATAACGCTCAATACATGGTGTATGAGTAAAATCCAAAAGAAAATAAAAAGCTGAAGTACACTGATACCAAGCAGTGGAAAGTTTGTACTCTTTTAGAGTTTCAACAATTACTCTCGAGTTTTCACGAAGATGAATTTTAATTGGTTCAAGATAATCATCTGTCTTATCAAAATCAAAATTGATAAGTGCTCTTTGAATTAAAGAGTTGGCTCCTGAAGTAGTTTGCCCTTGTAACTTCGAGGCAGCCTGACAGACGTTCTTTGGCCCAATCATATAACCAATTCTAAGCCCTGTTGAGGCCAACGTTTTCGAGATTCCATCAACAATAACAGTTCTCTTCAAAAGCTCCGGATGTCTCTGATAGAAGAAAGTCGGCTTAGGATCAAAATAATAGAGTTGATAATAAATCTCATCTGAAATAATTCCAATCTCAGGAAACTCTTTCATGAGCTCGCCAAATTCATTCATCCACTCATCACTGTAATGAACACCTGATGGATTGTTAGGACTGTTAACGATGATCACTTTTGTTTTAGGTGTGATGGCTGCTCGGATATCATCTATAGAAGGGGTGTAAACATCAAAAATATTCGATTGAACAGGAACTGGTGTTCCATGACAGAACTTGATAATTGCTGGATATGAAACCCAGTAAGGAGCGAGAAGAACAACTTCATCTCCTGGGTTTATCAATGTCCCTAGAACGTTGGCTATGGCATGCTTGCCTCCGTTGGTGACAACACAATCAACATCAACCCCATTCGCTTCAAAGTTGATATCTCTAGTCTTCTCAACATTCTTGATGAATTTTTCTCTTAGTGCTGGAAACCCTGGGACAGGACTGTACTGATAACTTTTTAAGAAATCCAGCTCACTTGAGATCAGATCAGAAAAATCACTAAGTGGTCTATAAGGGAGTTGGCCGGCAGTCAGGTTGAAAATATGCCTTCCCTGCTCTGATAATGCTACGGCTTTTGAGTTAAGTTTTAAGGTAACACTTTCTGAAATAGAATTTACTCGATCTGTAATCTGCATGGGTAAGGCTCCTTCCTTGTTCGAAGGAATCTTATCAAAGAGAAGTGAGCATCGAAAAGAAATTAACGTTCGAGTCGAGCAATATAACTGGAGCCCTGGGTATAGATTTTTGAGATTTTGACTCCTCGCGACTCCCACCAGTCGGGAGCTAGGCCCTTTTGAGTATCAGACTCAATCAATAGTTTTCCTTTGAACCATTCTTCTTCTTGAAGAAATGTCCTTAAGAACCACTTATAGAGAGGATGAGCATCATAAGGTGGGTCTAAAAAGAGCCAGGCATTTTCTTGATCTTCCTGACCCCAAGTCTCGTATTCGGCTCGAAAAGACCCGATGAATTTGGCGGCATCTGTATTTTGAATATGAACAGGTCGCTCATTCAGTTGCTCTGCAAATTTTTCCCTGACTAGGTCCAGATTTTTTCCAGTCGAAGTGACGACACTTCGTGCCCGTTCTATAAGAATGACCTTACAAGCTCCTCGGCTCCAGGCCTCAAGACCCATGGCGCCTGTTCCAGCGCAAAGGTCGATGAACGAGCATTCACTCCAGTCTTGATGGGCATCAAAAAAACGACGACGAAGCATCACAGAAGTAGGTCTGGTTTTTGAATTGGGGACATAAAAAGAAAGGCCTCGCAAGAGGCCTCCCAGTATTTTGATAGACATTTGATTTCCAGAAGTTTCTTAAGCAGCCTTCTTCTTAGAAGCTGTTCCACCTGCAGTCAAGGGAACTGTGAATCTTACGCCACCAGCAAGTTCGACAGTACAACCATCCTCACCGATTTCAAGGTTCACTCCATCCATTTGAACGCAGAGTCCTCTTTCTTTACTTACCATCAACGTCGCAGTGGACTCTCCAACGGTGAAGTTCATATTAAGATTCATATCTCCATGTGCAGTGAACTCGACAGGGGCTCCTGAGTAAGTTCCCTCAGATGAAGATGAAGATGAAGATGAAGTAGGTGCTTCTTTCACAATGCTTACAACATTGTCTTCTTCTATTTCTTCCATTTCTGCTTCTACTTCTGCCATTTCGGCTTCTACTTCTTCCATTTCAGCAACGATATCTTCGTCATCATCTTCAGAAGTAGGCTCAGTTATTTCAATTTTATTCAACTCTTCAATTTCCTTATCAATGGTATCTTGAAGATCGTCATGTGGATTCGCGCTAGCTTCAGCGGTTTCCTCTACATACTCTTTTTCCAGATCTTCAATCTCATTCATAATGTCTTGAAGCTCTTCTTCGTTAAAACCTTGATCGTTGTTTGTGTCGTCGCTCATAAAATAATTCCCGTTAAGGTATAATTTCTCTTCACTCTATTATCGACGCATAATGGCAAAAACTTAAGAAATATCGCTCTAATAAATACAAACACTTAGTTGATTTAGAGTGTCAAAATTTTGAATTTTTTGTGGATTTTTCCTTCTCTTTTCATGGGACTTTCGTTAACGTTTTCTGCACTCAAATTTCAACACACGGTAAATAAATATAAATGATGTTCTGCACCACCATGAACGGAGACAATAAGTGAGCAAGAGGCCATTTCAGGCCAATAGCTGGCTTGTATCTTCATCACAATCATCTTCTCAGCCTAGAGAGAGCTATGCCTCGTCTCTTGGAAGCTCCGATATTCAAGGTACTAATGCCTTTAAGCCCAATCATTTTCTTGTTCCAGGCTGGAAAGGCGAAGGGCTCATTTCAAAGAATGCCATCAAACTTTCAAATTCTCTGAAACTACTCAAGCAAGACGCTAAAATTCAGTTTCAAAGACTGTATTCAAATAACCGCTCTCTCAAGATGACCATCTATAATGAGTTCATCTCATATGCAGCTGCCCATGATATCCATCTCCATGAAATTGATAATCTCAATGAGTTTTGGACACACTTGGTAGATGAAGAAAGTCCTTTCAAAACTGAGCTTAATCAATTCGTCGAAGCTTATTGTTTTAGAGCAGTCACTATCTATCTTTTTAAAGCAAGATTTATTCTTGCTCTGGCTGGCGAAACTGGAGAAATCGTTCAAGAGAAAACTCTGATGAACCCGACTTCTTTCTTTCAAAAGATTTTCAAAAGAGGATCTTCAAGAGATCTAAGATGTCTCTCTCTCCAAACCAATGCCTACAGCTGGTATCGTCCCAGTATTGAGTGTCTGGATACGATCAGTGAACTATCTAGGGAGCTTCTTCATATTGGTACAACAGAGTTGATGAAAATCTGCTCACAGGATACCTCACTCAAACGAGATGAAAACAAACTCGATTTTGAAGACACTGACTATAGCCACTCTCTTTCTCACTTGGAGTTTGGACTTTTCATTAATCAATTGATGATCAGATTTCCTCACTGGCTAAAAGGAAGAAAACTTCAAAAAGGTAGTCGTCTACCTGTTCAGCAGCTTGAAATATTGAATACCAAGTTTTGTGGTGACCATTTAAAGTCTTTGTCCCTATCTCACTGGCTGGCACAAGATAGCAACAGCTACACTCAGTGGAGTCAAATTCTTTGCCCAGACTTCGAAGGCGAAAGCTTCAAGCACGGTGAATTTCTTAAAATTGTGCATGAATTGCATTTTTTGAACTTTCTTTGCTCTGTCTCTGAAAGACAAACTCATAGCCCTGTTGAACTCATTTGCAATGTCATGAAGAACAAGTATTCGAATTGCAGATCCTCAAGTGAACAGATGTCGATTTTCGACAGTTCAGTAGACAACACTGAGATGATCTACAACAGAGTTCTATTGAATGTTTCCAAGCTACCTAAGAACAACCCACATCATTATTTGATGACGAAAATCCAGCAAAACCTCACCTCTTTAGATAAAGAAGGGTTCCTGCTTGTTTTCACTAATCAAAAACTCTTTGTTCCAAGTAAGAGTGATAAAGTTGAACAACTTCTTGAA
>SBGE01000149.1 GCA_006226755.1 Deltaproteobacteria bacterium
GCCTTAACAGGCGAAAAAGGAAAATATTCCGCAGGTGATTGTGTAAAGCTTGCTGGAGGTGCCCAGAGGCCAGGAGAAGACAGCTTCATTCAGGTACAAGGAATGGATAGACTACAATATCAAATCAAGCAGTATTATCAATTGAACGATGTTTGGAAGGTCAAAAAGCCAAGCCATTACGGAAAGGTTCATCTGGATCAGACAACCTATAAAATTGATTGTAAAGACGATGTTATTTCTTCTCTAAAACAAGAACTTTGAGGTAGTCACCCTCGGGAAAGCCTTTTGATACTGGACAATCGTCGGCCAAAGACCATTCAGCAACAATATTGAGCTTCAAGTTTTCTTTTTTGATGATGTCTTGAACTTTGGTTTTAAAACTTTTTCTCGTTACATTGTGTGTATTTAAGAAGATCGCTATGTGACCTTTTGGATTTGTAATTTTGTTGAGTTTGGGAAGAAGAGTATCGTAATTCTTTACGGCACTGGACATCTTCTTACCATCAGAACTCGCTGAAGGAGGATCACAAATGACCAAGTCAAAGGCATCCTTTTTCTTCACCATGTCGGCAATAACCTTATTGACGTCACCTTCAATAGATTCGTGAGATTTTGGATTGAGGTCTTCGTTAAGTGAGATATTTTTTTCTAGTTGTTGAAGATATTTGCCCGATAGATCGACAGAAACGACTCTTTCGGCCCCTTCTTTCATCGCTTGTAAACTGAATGCACCAGTATAGCTGTAGAGATTAAGTACCGATTGACTGCCCTTGAGGTATTTACTCATTCTTGTTCTGATAGATGAAGCATCTGTATAAATACCTGGATCGTGGGCACGACCTGGATGGACTTCCATGACAATGCCATTTTCATTTACGCTTGTAGATTCAACGGGAGCTTTCTTATCGATTCTGCGGGTTTTGCTTTTAGCATTTGGAAATCTGTCTTGAATGAGAATTTGTCCAGTCAGATCATTTTCCTTCATGACCTTTCTAAAAAGTCTGAGGAATACATCTTCAATTTGTGTCCAAAAGCGGGCATAAAATTGAATTAAGTATGTGTCGCCAAGTTTTTGAATGAAGAGTCCTGGAAGATAATCTCCTTCTCCAAAAACCAAATAGAGATTGTCTCTTTGATCAAAATAATCTGAGTTAACTCTTTTTTTGAAGGCGGCTCCAAGCCTTTGGTAGAGCTCATCTCGAAAGTTCTTAACAGCTTCAACAAAAGGAGGTTTCAAAGTCCAAGCTCTCGCTTTCACCTTTGGATGATTTGGATCGTGCATGATCAAAACAGTTTCAGTTCCATTCCCATCAGTTCCAATCAGGAAAAGTCTGTTCTTAGGAAACTCTTCAGTGAAACGATCTTTTGTCGTCCACGGATGGCCCTTCTTTAAGTGCTTAATAGTCGCTGGATGGAGCTGAACCCTTGGAAAGGGTCTTTCAAAAAGATTATTCATGTCTTGAATCGAGACTATGAAGTTCTTCCACTGCATCTTCCAACAAAACAACGAGTTGATTGGTTAGTGTAAACGGGTCGTCTGTAACAACGATGTTCAGCTTCTCAATACTCTGTTTCATGGCCGGAGCGATAGGTTGGTAAGGATCAAGATTAGAGCAGATTTGATTGAGAGTTTCGATCAGCTCTTGGAGTTGTTTGATCCGCGCATCTTTCGTTAGCGGTTGTTGTACTTGATTCAGATTTGAAAGATCTTCGCTTTCTAAACTTGTTTTCATTAGGTTTTTTTCTCAAATTTGCTACACAACGTCAATTGGAGGCTGCATGGTAGGGTTAATCCTTCTGATAGTTATACTAGTTTTTATACCTGCTGACTGGCTATTAAAGCTAAGTTCCCGTATTTACATGCGAAGAAACAGTCAGGTTTCATCTGTTTATCAAGCTGAAAAGCTTCTGTTCGATTTGAAAATGGGAAAAATTCAAGATCAGACACCTGTCCAGTTCAAGTTTTATGGAGAGCTCATTCAGAATTTGATCAACCTCTACAAAAGAAATGGGGAGCTCAATTTGAGTTCTCTAGATCAGCTCCAAACTAACCTGAATAGTGATTACAAGTTTGAAAAGAAAAGGCGTGAGATTAATCTCTCTTCTAAACTCCAGTTTCTACTTACTGCTTTGTTTATCTGGGTGTTTGTCTTGGCCGTAAGGTATATGGTGGGAGAGGAGTTACCCATTTGGAGTTACTTCATAATTGGCCTTCTTCAGGTCACAGGAAGTTTGTTTTTCGTGTTTGGGAATTTACTTATAACAAAGAGAGTCTTTGGTAACAGTGACGATTATCTTAAGTCATTTGTTTGGTTTCGAAATCTTTACCTTTCTAACTTAGATATGGGTCAAGTGATACGGGAAAGTCGGATTTTAGAGATTGAAGCGCAGAAACTACCCAATGAGTTTTCAGACCTATACACCCGCGTCAAAATGCTAATTTATGAGTGGAAAATGTCTGGAGAAAATATTCACCGAGAACTTGAGCTTTATGATTCGAGAATGGGTTACTTAAGAGAGGAGCAGTTTGAAAAACTTCTTAAGAATGTGAAACTCGTTCAGTTTTTGACTCTCTGTCTCTTTTTCTTACCGAGTTATTTTGTCCTGATTCTAAGCCTTTTTAGCTCATTTTTGATTGAATAAGAGCTGTGCGTATACTACTTTAAATAGCCGAAATGCTTTATTTAAAGGGGTTCTCATGAGCACAACGAATGACAAACAGATCATTTACTCAATGAACAAAGTGGGGAAAGTTTATAAACAAAAACATGTCCTCAAAGATATCAGTCTTTCATATTTCTACGGAGCCAAGATCGGTGTCCTCGGTCTAAATGGTGCTGGTAAATCTACACTTCTAAGAATCATGGCCGGAATTGATGAAGACCACTTAGGTGAAACTCATATCGCAAAAGGTTATAGAGTTGGATACCTTGAGCAGGAACCAACACTTGATCCTGAATTAACAGTAAAAGAAGTTGTTCAACAAGGTTGTGCTGAAGTTGTTCAACTTCTCAAAGATTTTGATGAAGTAAACGAAAAATTCGCAGAGCCAATGAGCGATGAAGAAATGGATAAGCTTCTAGCGAAGCAAGCCAAACTTCAAGATCAGCTTGATGCCTCAAACGCATGGGATCTCGATTCAAGACTTGAACTTGCAATGGATGCTCTTAGATGTCCTCCTTCAGAACAGAAGTGTGGCGTTCTTTCAGGTGGGGAGAAGAGAAGAGTTGCTCTTTGTCGTCTTCTTCTTTCTGAACCAGATATTCTTCTTCTGGACGAACCTACCAACCACCTTGACGCTGAAACGGTATTCTGGCTTGAAAGACACCTTCAAAACTATAAAGGAACCGTAATTGCGATTACCCACGATAGATACTTCCTTGATAACGTTGCTGGATGGATTCTAGAACTTGATAGAGGTATGGGAATCCCATTCCAAGGTAACTATACTGACTGGCTAGAAGCTAAGGCCAAGAGACTTGCAGTTGAAGAAAAACAAGAAAGTAAGAGAGCTAAAGCACTTAAGAAAGAACTTGAGTGGATTCAGTCCTCTCCTAAGGCCAGACAAGCTAAATCAAAAGCTAGGATTAGAGATTACGAAGAGAGAATGAAATATTCGTCTGAGAAGAGAAATGAAACCAATGAACTATGGATCCCACCAGGACCTAGACTTGGTAACGTTGTTGTTGAAGCTGAAAATGTATCTAAAGCTTTTGATGACAAACTTCTCTATGAAAATCTCAACTTCAAACTTCCACCAGGGGGGATCGTCGGTATTATCGGACCTAACGGTGCTGGTAAGACAACCCTTTTCAAGATGATGATTGGAACTGAACAACCAACTTCTGGAACATTCAAAGTAGGTGAGACAGTTAAACTTGCTTACGTTGACCAAGGAAGAGAGATGGATCCTAATAAAACCATCTTTGAAGAAGTAGCAGATGGATCAGACGTTTTAGCCATCGGTGGAACTGAAGTTAACTCCAGAGCCTATATCGCTAAGTTCAACTTTTCTGGTGAAGATCAGAAGAAAAAAGTTTCTGAACTATCTGGTGGTGAGAGAAACAGAGTTCACTTGGCAAAAATGCTTCGATCTGAAGGAAACGTTTTGCTTCTGGATGAGCCTACTAACGACCTTGACGTTAACACTCTAAGAGCTCTTGAAGATGCTCTTATTGATTACCCTGGTTGTGCGGTTATCATTTCCCACGATCGTTACTTCCTAGATAGAATTGCTACTCACATCCTTGCATTTGAAGGTGATTCAACTGCGGTTTGGTTTGATGGTAACTTTTCTGATTACGAAGAAGATAAGAAAAGAAGACTTGGAGAGCAGGCCCTTGTTCCTCATAGAGTTTCTTACAAAAAGCTCAAGCGAGACTAATGAGTTCATTGATCGTTTGTAAATTCGGTGGAAGCAGTGTTCGCGATGCCTCGGCAATGAGACGCTGCTCTCGCAT
>SBGE01000122.1 GCA_006226755.1 Deltaproteobacteria bacterium
ACTCTGCTCATACTTATATGAAAAATCATAAGAAAGAAGCGTCATTCTAAGAAGGTTCAAAAAATCAATCTGAACAGATGCTGACAGACCAACCTGTACACCTTTTTTCTTTTCATATGAAATTCTAAATTTCTCTTCAGGTTTTGGATTATCGTCTGGTCCCAGGGCCTGAATATCAGTAGTAGCGAGAAGATCAAACTTAACAAGTGCTCCTACAGAGGCCGATAAATTGATTGCTCCGTTTCCATAAACTGGAATAGTTCCAAAACCACCGGCACTAGCTGAAATGAAGTCTTGTTTTTGTAGAAACTCATAAGGCTCCATTGCCAACCATTCTCTTCCTCTATACTTAGCAAACGCCAGAAAGAGTTTATCAAATCGGTAAACGAGTCCTTCGTTGTAACTTGAAGCGAAATGAACATATTTGTAAGTTCTTTTGAATTGAACACCGGCAAAAGCCCCATACTGAGTCTGAGTAATATCGATTACATTTCTGTCTGCCAAATTTGATATCACTTTTGAAGCATCAATAATGATATCGAATTCATCAGTCACAATCCATCTTTTATCATCAAACAAGTCTGGAGCAACATTTCTTCGAACTTCTATGGCAAAATCAATAAACTCTTTTCCCCATCGAAAACCGATATTATTGAGTCCACCAATATAAAATCCGCTATTGCCGTTAATGATCTGATCAGCTTGGCGCTGTCCGATTCTTTCATAGTGACCATTCATTTCATTGAGGATTTGTTGATAAAGAGGATTATCTTCTTGAAAATCAATAATCGACAATCCAGGATTGTCGTTGCCATAGATTTCTCTTAATTCTGTAGGATCGACGATTTTGAAATTTTTAAACTCCGCTTCTGTCGAATACGCCAGTTCAGAAAAGATCAAAAGGATAAATGCGGCGATCAGGTTTAGACCAATCATTGCTTTCATATCAGTGAACCTTTAAAAGTTTCACCTTTGGAACTTCAACCGCCGACGTGCAGAATCCCCAGTCCAAGGATTCAGTATTAGAATACGAAGTTCTAGATAATATACATTCGTATCGCCGCTTAAAAGTGATACTTGACGATGAAAAAGGAGTTTTTAAAAATTGCCTATAAAACTGAGTGTTTAGCTGATTAATGAAATTCTCAACTTATTGATAATTAGAAACAACTCAAATACCGATGAATTTACTCATTTTTTATTTTTTTCGCCTAATATTTTTGTCACTAGTGTAATTACAATTTGTTGTATGAAAGCCAAAACTAAGACTATTTTTCCTTCCACCGATAAAAAGTCATGACACATTAAAGTTCATGTTCAAGGAGGACATCATGAAAAAACTGATCCCGGCCTTAGCGCTAATTCTTTTTGTTTCCTGTGCCAGTAATACTTTCGTTGAGAAAACTGAATCCAATCACAAAAATGCATGGGTTGAAAAAAGCCAAACATACAGAGCTTTGAGTTCTGTTAAAGAAAGAGAAAAAGATAGTCATTAATTATTTTTGCCGAGGAAGACTAAGAATAAATCTTGTCACATCTGCACGTTGGTCAAGAACTAGATTTCCTTTATTTTCCTCGGCCAATCTTTTCGCCAAAGAAAGTCCAAGTCCGGTCCCCTTACCTAGTGTTTTAGTCGTAAACAATGATTGAAAAATCATTTTCTGTTTGTCTAAAGGAACACCGGGACCATTATCTTCAACAATGAAATTAACATGCCCATCTTCAATTTCATAATAAACCCGGATTCTCGAATGAGATTGATTTTCTAGTGCATCAACGGCATTGTTTACCAAATTGATGAGAATCTGATTAATTTGATGAGGACGACACTCCACACGACAATCTTCATCTAAAAATTCAATGTTAAATTCAATATTATGGTTTTCAACTTTGTTTTGGCTAAGAGCAATTAGATCATCTAGCAAATATTTACAATCAACAGATTGAAAGGGATCATCGTTGCCCATTCGTGATGAATTTTTAAGACCACGAACAATTTTGGCCAATCGATCGATGGCATCAACGATAAAATCCAAATTGGCATTCATTTTATCAGGACTATACATTCCCTTCGAAAACTCACGTTGCATCTTGGTGCTGGCCATTTTGATAATTGTAAGTGGATTATTGATCTCATGGGCGATACTGGCGGCCATTTCTCCAAGAGCTGAAAGCTGAGCCGTTTGGGCCATCAAAAATTCTTGATTTTTTACTTCAGTAACATCATTGAAAGAAGTTACAGTTCTCTCTTCGCCGGTCATTTTGTCGATGTAATATGTTGAATTGATATTGAGCCACTTTACTCCCTGTTCTGGAACAGTTACTCCCATCACTCTATTTTTAACATTAGATTTTGTGGCCATTGCCACAGTACTTGGATGTTGTTCTCCAGGACAAGGAGTTCCATCTTCGTTGATTGCCCCCCAGTTTGGGTCAAAGGAATCAAGTCCAAGCATTTGTTCTCTTGTCAGACCCAGATGATGACATGCTTGATCATTCATTTCGACAATTACACTGTTTGCTTTTTGAATGACAATACCTTCAGTTATATTGGCCATCAAAAGATCTGAATAATGTTGGGAAGATTCCAGTTCAGTTCTAAGTTTTAGAGTGTCTGTGACATCCACACGGACTGAACCATAACCAATTATTTTTTTATTACTGAAAATGGGAAATATCATGGAATCGACCCAGTAGAGTCTTCCATCTTTAGTTTTGTTACAAACAATTCCAGACCATACAGTTCCGCTTGATATAGTTTTCCATATTTCCTCGTAGAATACTTCTGGGTGTCGACCTGATTTTAACAGACTATGATTACTCCCAATCAGCTCTTCTCTTGAATAACCAGAAATTTTACAAAATAGGTCACTTGCATAAGTAATTTTTCCTGATTTATCGGTATAACTAACTATAGCGAAGGATTCAAAGGCCTCTTTGATTTTAAGATCATTTATTTCAAACATTTCTGGTGACATAGATAAATTATATGACAAGGCATATTTAGAATTTAGACTAAAAAAAGTTCCTTTTCACAGCTGAGCAAGATCATCTTTTTATTGATTCGCTATTCTAAATACGCAAGAGAATTGCTAAGATTTATAAATGATTTGGATTATAAACCGCATACTTTATCTCATTGCTCGCTTTTTTCACATGACCTATCGCTATAGGTTTGTTGGTACTGAAAACTTGGAAAAGGCCTGCAAACTGAATCCTGGCCGGGCGTACTTACTTGGTATTTGGCACCAAAATCTCTTTCAAGGAATACTTGCTCAAACTGGTTTAAAATATGTTGTGATCGTATCAAGGTCCAAGGATGCAAATCCGGTGGCCTTTACTTGTTCCAATCTTGGACATGTGGTCACGAGAGGAAGCTCTAAAAAAGGTGATGTCGACAAAGGTGGGAAGGCCGCTAAAGATGAAATGATTGGTGTTCTTCACCAAGGCTATCCAGGCGCTGTTACAATTGATGGACCAAAAGGCCCAGCCAAAATTGTAAAGCCTGGAATCATTGATATGGCCAAAAAATCCGGCTGCCCGATTGTTCCTTACATCCCTGTTCCTGAAAAGTATTGGACCTTTAATTCGTGGGATAAATTCAGATTACCCAAACCGTTTTCTAAAATAGTTGTCTACTATGGTGAACCTATCGCAGTGCCAACAGATTGTGATAATTTTGAAGAGTATCAGAACAAATTGAAGGCATCACTCGATAGAGATGAGCTCATGGCCCATCAAAAACTGATGTTTTGGGATCAACTCTCAAAAGAGAACGTGGACAATCAGGTTCTCGCGACAGTACTTACAACTTCTTCATCAAAATAATTAGCACTCATTCCAGCGTCTACCACCAATCCTGTAGCATTGACTCCACTGGAACTTGGACTCAACATCCATACAACGGTATTGGCCACTTCTTGAGTTTTGAGTGCTTCTTTTCTGAGTGTCAATTTTTCTGCGAAGATATAATTGTCAATGTATCCAGGAATTCCAGCTGAAGCAGAAGTCTTCAATGGACCGGAACAAACAGCATTAAATCTGACTTTGGAAAATTTTGAAAAGCTCTTTGCAAGATAAGCAACAGTAGCATCCAAACTCGCCTTGATAGGCCCCATGTAGCCGTATGTGGTTGCCCTGGTATTCGAAATACTTATCGTAACGACAGAGGCGTCTGGTGTAAAACTTTCTCTTAAAGCTCCACTTAAACAAGTTAAACTGAAGCAGGAGATATTTGAGGCCTGGAGATAGTCCGCCAATTTGGTTTCATGAAAAGGTTTAATCCCTTCCGAATAATTGGCAAATGCTATAGAGTGTAGCATTCCATCAAGTTTGATATTTTTTTCAGTGATCATACGACCAAATTCGTGAACTGCATTTTCATTTTCAACATCAAGTATAAAGATTTGATCTTCAGGAAAAAGCTTTTCCACT
>SBGE01000232.1 GCA_006226755.1 Deltaproteobacteria bacterium
CTACGGATTCGTCGGATGCTGTCATCCCAAATAATCTTTGTATCAAAAATGTAATGTAAGAATGGGGTAGATCTTCGAATCCCCTTTTGTGTAGGATTTGATAATGCCAGTCGGTTAAGAAACAATACCCGAAACCATAAAAGAAACCCAAGACGAGCCAACTAAAAAGGGTTAGAGCAACAGTAACAAGATGAAGATTTCGAGTTCTTTTGGAAATCCAACCGACTAAGTTAAAAAGAGTAACTACTGCGTGAAAGATCGTAAAAAACCAGTCTAGAAAGAATAACATGTGAAGATTTTAACTGATGAAAATAAAAAAGGGGAGACTAGCTCCCCATTATCTTATTTGAATGCTTGGCAATCGTAGATATCACTGTCGCCGATGTTGGCAACATGCTTTCCATTAGCGTCTTCAATCCAGCCGATAGTATTTCCACCATCCCACTCATCTTCAAAAGTTGTAAATTGAAGAAAAGTTCTTCCGGTCGCTTTGTGGGTCAAACGAGTCTTTTCAACGTGAATGGTTTGTCCTGGTGTAAAGTCTGCTGAGTTTTCTTCAATTCTCGAATCAGTATATAGAATTTCCAGTTCCTTTGAATCAAAGTCATTTTCGTTGTCACCAATGGTGTCTCCAAAAATACAGGTCTTAATTTTTACTGTTTCACACTTTGCTTTGAAAGTTTTTCCGTCTTTTAATCTAAGTTTAGAAGAGAGCTTCCCTGGGTAATCCAAATTAAATTGAGCAAAGGCCACTTCTTTTTCAGTGTTCTGACTTGTTGGTTTTAGTGTAATTGATGTGAAAGGTTCCAATGTCCAATCTGGGTTGTTGATGTATTTGAGTTCTCCCTTCATTCTTCCAAAATCAACTGTTCTGAAAGTAGAAGCAAAACCTGATTCTCTTATATCAGCTTTAAGACCTTCAACTCGCCATAGTTTTTGTTCTGGACTGTCTACTGGATTTGACCAAGAACGCACACTACCTTCCATTTTGAACTGAAAGATTTGAGGTACACCGATTTCTGTACATTTAAAATCGATAACGGTTTCACTGGCATTGGTTGCAAAAGACAACACCATGGCCAATGGTAGGATCATGTTTTTCATTATTACTCCCTTGAATCTCGAACGGGCCGAGTTTCGCATTCCTGCGATAAACCAACAAGTTTAAGTGAAATAGTTTCACTCATTTCTGAATTTTTAAACCTCTGAAATGACATAGATTTTTCAACTTGTGAAACAAAAATGAATGTACTCCCGAATGTTCCCGAACCTTTTTTAGATTTAGCTGGTCTTAGAGCTGAAATGTTTACAAATTGATACAAAAGCAAGTTTTGAATGATAAGAAGCCCCTATGAAGAAAGCTCTCTTATTACTTTTCACTATTCTAGGATCTTTGAGTGTCCAGGCCAAGATTGTCAAAGGCTACAGTCTATCTGGCATATTAGATTCTTTGGAAACGACAGCGATAGAAAGGTATTGGTTAAACTCAATGGGTCCTCTGAATCGCTCGGTTGGAGTTGTCGGGAGCCGTGGTCCTTTGGGATACCTAGGGGCCTTTGGTGAAAACTGGTGGAATGTCACCCCTTATTTCGATACCGAAGGGGATTGGTCTGAGTTGGCAGAATCTCTCTCTGAGATAGGTGGACCGTTAAGTGAACTTGGTCCATTGTTTCTTTCTACAGAAGCAGGTCAGCAGCTTTTAAGTTTCGATTTCACTCCGGGATCTGCATATCTTTTGAGTGCAGGAGGTGCTTTGATGACACTCGGTCCTTCTGGTCCTTTGGGTGTAATGGGATTGATGGGGCCATTGGGTCCTCACGGAGTACACGGATACTCTCGAAATGAGTCGGGAGAGTATGTTGATAAACAAGGAAAAAGAGTCAAAAGTATTTCTGTAAAGCTTGAAGGTCAAAAACAACAGTTTTCTCTAGTAGAGTTTTATAGGCCAGGTCATGGTCGTTTAAAGAATGATTTGGACTCATCTTTTGTCGCTCAAGACTCATTATCCAGAAGCGAAGTTCATACTTATAAAGTCAAACTAAGTGCAAATCGATGGGTGACTTTGACGGCCCTTTCTCTGTTTGACCTTGATGCAGTCAAGATTCAGGTAAAAACTTTATCAGGTGAAGTGTTGTATAGTTCTGATGACTCTCTAAGGTCTAATTTCATCAATCTTAAAACAGATTCTTCAACGACAGTCCAAATTGAAGTATCAGTCCTTACAAGCCTACAACTTTTTGAAAAACCTTATCGACTAATGGTGATTGAAGCCCCAAAAAATGCCTCAGAGATCAAATAACTCACTGATTTTACAGCGATGTGTTGAAAATTTAACGGCCCTGTAAATCCTTCCTATTGCGGGAACTCTACCCCTATTTTGTGAGACAATAGGGGAAACCTTTAGCTTGGGACTCTAGATGAAAAAACTGATTACTCTTATTGCTGCTCTTTTCACACTTTCTTCATTTGCCGCTGATTTTACACCGGATCATTTTGAAGGAATCTGGAGTGGAGCAAGTCGATCAGAAGACATTCCAGAGTACTGCAAAATTGTAGGTGATCGTATTGAATCGGAAGGTGAAGTCAGTCTAAAACTTAGTTTTGAGTATAAAGGTGATAAGCTAGTTTCATTTAATGCTCCATCAAAGGAGTTGAAATCTCAGCTAACCAAACAAGGTTCTTTTGTTATTTTGAAGAATAAAAATGAACATGTTCAAGTTAATATTTCAGGGTTCAAAATCTTGAATTTTACTTATCAAAAAGCTGATGACTCTGGAAAAATTGTGAGAATGTTTACTTGCTCTAATAGATAATTAAAGCTTTTTTGCCCACTCCTGCTTAATCTTTTGGCATTTAAGAAAGATCTTGGTCTCAGGCTTGAGTTTTGCGCTCTTTAATTGAGTGTTGATATTCGTGCTGATGTACTTAGAAAGAGTCTTGCTTGGGTTCTTTATGCTACTATAGGCTTCTTCAATTTCCTTATCTTCTAGTACAACAGGATTATATTTAAAAAGTCTCACCACGCAGTCCATATTATTCTTATAAAATTCGTTGGCCGTAGAGATAAAAAATTCAGGATCGTTTTGATGAATTTTAAAGAGGTCACGGATATACCAAGATCGCTCAGTCATATTTTCTGGATCAATACTGAGCATTTTATTGACGATTTCCTTATCTTTATATTTGATCGCCATTTTAATGAAATTGGACCAGTCTTTATTTCCTTGGTAACCTTTTTTTCGCCCCATGGTTTTGAGGTGTTCTTCTTTATACTTTTTGTCCCTAAGAGACATCTTGGTTTCAGCGATAAGAGTTGTTGAAAGAAGTAACGTGGTCATAAGGACCGCAGATTTGATCATTGCTTGCTCCGCCAATTTAATTTGCCTGATATATTGTCAATTCTATCATTTAAGTCCCTGCAATTACATTAATAAATATTTACCTCAAGTACTTGAGTTAAAATGTCGATAATTCCTGTTGAAGTGTGTTTTAACAAAGTGAGAGTTCATGAAGAAGGGAATCCTGTCATTTCTGTGTTTACTACTCGTCTATTTCTTAAGCTCAGCCCAGGCCCAAATTATCGATGTTGATCAATGTAAGACCAGGTCAAATGGGGCACAAAACGATTCCGTTTGTGGGAACTGTGAGCGTGACAACGTCGAGGCCCTACTCGGTAGTGATTTAGGTGATGAGATTCCAAGTGATGAAAATAGAACTGATTTTAAAAATGGAATTCTTGCAGATCTCAACGATCCCACAAAAGAAGTTCAATTTCCTGGAGATAAAGATGAACTGGGAAAAAGTAAAAAGGTTAAGGTCAGTGATTTAAAATCAGTAGAAGATTTTGTTGAATTTCTACCAGATGCTTTTAAAAAGAACGTCGTATTTATGGCCCCTTCAAGATCTCTTCAAGAAGGAGACAGATATCTTTTAAAATCTCCAAATTCAGAAATTGTGATGTCATTCAACTCACATCCACAGCCAGGTGGAGACGTTACTCAACTCAGAGGGGGAAAAGCAGTTGAGTTACAAGTTTGGAACGGGGTGAGAGGTGTGTGGGAACTCGTAGAAATAGATTTTTCACGGGGTAAGCCTAAAGTCAGTAGAAACCCACAAAAATGTTTGAATTGTCATGGAACAGGTCAAAACACCAGACCTAATTTTGATCCTTATAACTTCTGGTCACAAACCAAACCTTTCTTCAGAGGAGAACTCAATCCAGGAACTCAAGAAGCAGCTGAGTATTTGGAATTTTTGAAAAAAATCAGGGCCGATGCAAACGCCAGGAAAAATGGGGGACCGGCCACAAGATTTTCAGTGCTCGCTCCTATGCTTGAAACTAATAAAATTGAGGATATTGAAAAAGCATTTGCAAGAGGTGAAAAATATCAGCTCAAAGTTGATGAGTCGGATAATATGAGTACAAGTATGGATGGTGCATCAGCAGTAAACCTATTTGACCAAATGTATCTGACCAACCATTGTCGTTTGGCAAATCTAACAACCAATCCAAAACATAATCAGTTTGCTGATCAGATGAAGTATGCTCTAAAAGCAGCTGTTTCAGGTTGTATTACCAGACCTGAACAATTAAATGATTACATTCCAGAACCATTACAGAAAAAGTTCAAAGCTTACTTTAAAGGAATGGGCATGGGGGATGGTTCTTACGCTGATGTTAGAAAAGACATGGAAGGAAAGCAAAAAGATTACTATGAAGATCGAATTGGTCGAAAGCTTTGGAATCTAGAGGAAAGCTTTTTGAAGAAGATTCAAGAAAGTAGTGTCTACAAGAATAAAATTAGAGCAGCGGGAGATAATGAACAAAAAGTATATGAGATAGAGATTGCCGCTGAAAAAGAGGCCTATAAAAAGGCAAAAGATGAAATGGAAGTTCATAGGAAAAAGGGTCGTTCCATTATAGATAAAGAACAAAGTATCGATATGCTTGGGGCATTTAGATATATGCTGGATCCTCTTGGGGTAGATACCTCAATGTTCTCTCTTTCTGTTGATCCTCAGTCATATACTTTTGGAGATTTTTTCAGGAACATCAATCGTTTTGGAGAATTTAAAAAGATGGATGAGGCCGGAGAAAGCTGTGAATCACTCAAGCCAAAATCAATGGCGGCACTTAGTCAGGGAGACGTCTTGGATAAGATGATGGCCTTCAAGGCGCCGTGTAAGCCTGATGCTCAGTTGGGACTTGATCCAGCTTGGAAAAAGAATCTTGATGATGTTGAAAAACAAGCTCTCAAACAAGTCCGTATGGATATGAAAGATAAAGTACAAGATGTTTTCGGATACTGTGTCGGTTGCCATAGTAGTGGTGCGATGGGGGCTCCTCCCATTCCATTCGACGACTTCGCAAAGTTTGATAGGTTACTTGAGAAGCAATCAGGTGAGCTTGGAGACTTTGGAACCAGAATTTGGAAACGAGTTATTCGTCATGGCGATAAGCGAGGGGCGATGCCTATGAGTATGGGACAACTTGAACCTGAAGAGTTGCAGACCATCAAGGAATATCTTGAGTCGTTTCCTAGTCGAAATTACGTTCGAAGAATCGATACTGGTGTAGATCGAAATATGATCCGAAATGTTAATCAAGTTAATAATTAATTCTATTCAGGGAGACTAAATTGAAAGCATTTGTTTTTGTTTTATTCTCCCTCTTCCATTTTATTAGCTTCTCTCTAGCACAGTCACTTAGTGACTCAATTAATCAGTTGGAAAATATTAATCGAGATGAACAGGCCACAGCTGAGTGTCCTCCTGAAGCAGGTGGACCTCAAATGACTTCTGGAGAGTCTGAATTACCAGGATTCATCGATAAAATGAAGTCTCTTTCTCATAACGGAAAGAAGTTCAATTGTTTCCCAAAGACGATTAAAGGCTGCTCTTATCAACAATGTAACGCTCCTTCTGGAATGTTTTCTAAGTATCCAAAGCCTATGGCAGTACTCGTTCCAAAAAATATGAGCACTCCAAAATCTTTTAAGGTTCATTTCCATGGTTTCAGCTACTTTAATAAAAAATATGATAAATCATTGAATTCGATGGTCGACTCCTTTGAGTATGGTAAAACGACTTGTCAAAATTCAGGGGAATTAGTTTTGATTCCTTATTCAGAAAAAAATAAAAACAACCATCACCATACTTACTTGGCCAGTACCAAAAAATTTGATGATTTTATGGAAGAGTTTCAAAAATCAATAGGAAGAACAGATAATCTTCCTGTCAGTTTGTCTGGGCACAGCGGTGGAGGAAAAGTCATTTCTCAAATTGTAAGTTATGTGGCACATGACTCTTCATCAAAGAGTGCAACGAGAAGAGTCAAAAAAGTTGATATTCATGATGGGCTTTATTCCTCCGAATGGGTGAAAAATTTTTCTTCTTGGTTTGAAAAGAGTAAAGGGGTAGAGATGAACATCTATTCCGTAAGAAGTACATCAACATCAGGATACTCTAATACTCTCTTCAATCGATTTGGAGATAATGCTCAGATTGTTAGCAGAACTCATCCTCAAACCAACAGATCTTATTTTCAACGCGAGAGTAAATGGGGAAGTAATAGTGTCAGACATGTTGAAGAAAAGTCGAGAGGTGGCGAACACCACTGGGAACTCTCTCGTGACTATTGGGGATATTGATGATTATAATTAATTATGGAGAATCCTTACCTCGATATTTTTCTTGAAAAATCTCTTTTTCAGAATCCTGTAGATATTCTTTCCGTCATGACAGGAGGGGGGACTCCTGATGCCATGGAAAAATATCTGGACCTCTTTAATTATCGTCTTATGTTGACCAGGAAATATGCATGGGCGGTACCTGATGATGTCGCTATTAAACTCATAAGTGAATTTTCTCCGTTAATTGAAGTAGGTGCAGGAATAGGTTATTGGGCCAAGCTTATCAGTGAAGCCGGAGGAGATATCCTCGCCTTCGATACAGAAGATAATTGGCAGACTATGAAGATCGCAGGTGACTTTGAAGCCATCTCTAAAAAAACAGGAATTGAAATTGATCTTGGGCATCGCTGGTTTGATGTCCAGGTTGGAGATGAAAACACCATTAAACAGTATCCTGATCGAACTCTTTTTTTGTGCTGGCCTCCGTTCCAATCAGAGATGGGGCTCAATTGTCTTAAAAACTATTCTGGAGAGTATTTTATCTTCGTCGGTGAAGATGCTAGAGCATCAAATAATGAGAGTTTTGAAGCTTATTTAAGCGCAAATTTCAATAAGATCATCGACCATCCCATTCCTAAATATGAAGGGATCACCGATTCCCTTAAAATATTTCAGCGTTTATCTTGAAAGTTGATTTAAACCTATTAGAATGAAATCATGAAATATAGTATTTTCATTTTATTACTCATTCTCTCAGTTCATGCTGAAGACAAAGTTGAACCAGAGAGCCTTCCTCCTGTTGAAGAACTTCGTTATGACGCTAAAGAAGACTTGATTGATTCTTTGGAGTGGGCCTGGAAGGGCAGCTACAAACAATTCGAAACGACTCAGAATAAAATCTTTTTTGGTCTGGCGATTGCTGCCAGTATCTACTTCATCGACAATGATGAGCGTATTTCTCAAAATATCGTCAAAAAGAATAAAAATGAAAAAGTCTTAAGAGCAATCTCAGATGCCAGTATCTTTTTCAATACTCCTATTGTCCCTATAGCTTTCTACTCTTGGGGAAGAAGTCATTCAGATAACAAAATGATTCAATTTTCCAAGGAATACCTGGCAGCACAGGTTTTAACTCTCGTTGAATCTGCGGCCATCAGTTTAGTACCCGTACATCAACGACCGGATCAAAAAGAGCTGAGTTTTTGGGAAAAGGCCTTTAGAGGACAATCATCTTTTCCTTCTGGGCATGTCGTAGGTTATTCGGTATTGGCCCACAAGTCATTTCAGTTTTATGGTCCTTTGGCATCAATTCTCCCGACGACTCTTGCCGTCGCGACTGCCTATGAACGTGTCCATGGTGAAAAGCATTACATTTCTGATGTTGTGGCCTCCGGCTTCTTGTCTTTTTTGGCCTGCGAAGGTGTAAGTGTGGCCACAGGTTATAAGCGTCACCATCCTGTTTACAAGTGGATATTCGATCATGACTTCAGTTTGGATTATATTAGAAAGGATGATATTCCTGGAATGCGCGTCAGTTTTTCTTGGTAAGTTCTGCAACTTTAGATGGAACTGCTGCCAGTGAATTGAATTTTTCAATCATACCAGATTCAAGTTCTTTTATATTTATATGCTCTTGATCCAGAGGGGATGAAAATGATTCGGCCATGGCCAATTGTGCCAGCTCTCTTCCCTTTTCATCTCTGATGATGAGATAGAGATTTCTTGGTCTTTGGGGTTCAATTTCTCCCTCATAAGCGCTTAGAAGGAGTAACTGATAATCTGAAGTCTGCTGAGTTAAAAAATGACCTTTCGACAATAGGTTTTGCTCCAGTGCTTTACTAATTCTTTTATGAAGCTTGCTTTTACTCTCTAAACAGACTGAGTGATTGCAATTCATCAACTTTAAATTGAAGGAACTTTTATCTTCAAAAAGAATGGGGGACTTCATTTGAACCAGATTCGATAATGATCCACAACCTCCTGAGAGAAGGCAAATGATCAAACTGAATGCATAGAAGAGATGGCTGAAATCCATTCATTTATGATAACCTGAAACTCGAATTCCAATAAACTCGATAATTTACAGGATTAAACATGTCGGCCATGGAACGTGTTTCCAAAAGCTTGAAGTTCATTATTATCTACGTGGCTCTGTTTTCAGGCATGAATTCCCTGTTTGCCCAAACTAAATATGTAGAGTCACATTTGAAACCAACTTTCACAGACGGCTGGGATACTGGTGGTCTTTTGATTCTCGGGACAGGTACAGTTCTTGGAATTGCAGCTCATCAATATGATGACAAAGTGAAAAGATGGTTCAATAAAGAAAGTCGTTTAGGAAGTGGACTAACTGATTTTGGAAATTCTTTTGGAACAAGGTATGTCAATATCGTAGCAGCTGGAATTCAAATGATTTGGGATCGTTCAAATGGTTTGTCTCATTTGGAAGGTTTACTTGGCACCAACTTGATGGTTTTTATGATGAAAAAATCCATAAATAGAACCAGACCAAATGGAGAAAATGAAGATTCGTTTCCCTCTGGACACACCTCAACTGCTTTTGCTTCGAGTGGTAGCTTAAGTTATGCCTATGGATGGAAGGCCGCTATTCCCGCCTATACATTAACCACTTTGACTTTACTCGCCCGACTTGAAGATAATAAACATTGGTTATCAGACCTAGTAGTCGCAACATCTATTGGGGTTTTTTGGGCCAGAAGTAGTGGAATTCATCATCACTATTTAACACCCCTAATATTTAATGAAGGCGGAGGAATTCAGTTCTCCGCTCCTTTTTGAGGTTACAATGAAAATTGCACTTTTAACTTGTAAAGAACTAGAAGGTTACGTTGCATACGAAGAACACCTTGATCGTGCTTTAGAAAAGGCCGGCCTCGACTTCGATTGGATCATTTGGTCCAATTGGAAAGAAGTCGATTGGAAAAATTATGATGCTGTGATTGTTCGAACCACATGGGATTACCAAAAACATATCGATGATTTCATGCAGGCAATGAAAGAGATTTCAAATCAGACAAAGCTATTTAATTCATATGAAACAATCAAGTGGAATCATTCAAAAGATTATTTATTAGAGTTTAATCAAACATCTACAAAGCCTGTTCCTACAACAGAAGTCAAAATCAAATCGTCCTCTGATATCGAACAATTATTTGGTAACTTTAACAGTGAAAAAATCATTATCAAGCCTTTTATCAGTGCGACGGCCCATGATACCTTTTGGCTCACTCCCGACAATTTTAATGAATCATTGGATCAAATCATTGAAGTCAATAGTCGAAAACGAATGATGGCCCAGCCCTTTCTTTCAAGTGTTGTTGAAGAAGGGGAGTATTCATTTCATTTTTTTAATGGTGAATTTTCCCATGCCATTTTAAAAACACCTAAGCCAGGAGATTTCCGATCTCAAGAAGAGTATGGGAGTAATGTTCAAACTATCAGCCCCGATGAATCAATGCTTGTCTTCGCTCAGACTGTACTTTCTCATTTAAATGAAAAACTTCTCTATGCAAGAGTCGATTTTGTCAGAAATGAAAATGAATACAATTTGATGGAGCTCGAACTGATCGAACCTTCACTTTATTTTGGATATGGAGAAGGTTCGGCAGATCGTCTTGTTCACTGTCTTAAGGAGAGGTTGAAATAATCTATTTCCTTGATATTACATAGGTGTCAGGTCCACATAACGAAAGAAGATTTGACTTTATGTGGCCCTTTCGGTACACCGAGTCATAAACTCAATTCCATATGGGGAGCCCATGGCGAAACTTTTGATTTCATTCTTGTACGTCTTATTACTTTGTGGATGCACGGAGGATGGAAAAGCTCTTGCTACGCCAGGTGGATATTTAGGTCATAATAATCCTTCACCTAGTTTAGTCGAAGATAAAATGCTCACCACAGCTTTTATAGATGTTTATCCTCAGAGTGAATTTAATTTTCCAATAAAGGTCACCTCTTTATCAGATTTTGAACAAATTTTTATAGGTAACTCTACTTCTAGAGATGAACACCGTTTGGCCCATCTTCAGATGAAAATGTTTTTTAAAAATGGTGGTAGAGCAGCCGTTGTAAGAAGAGTTGAATTGCCATTAGACAGGGAGCTTAAGGCCGAAGATGTTCTCCCATACCTAAATGAACTAAAGAATATGGAAGAAGTCGCCACTTTGGTTTTACCTGTTCTTAGTCATATGACTGAATTAGAAGCAAGCAAAGTCCGAGCAGAAGCTCTTCAATATGCCAAAGAAAAGAATGTTTTCTTCATCATTGATCCTAAACATAGCGGACAACTTTCTTTTGAAGACGTTATTCTATGGAGAGACGAGGCCCAAGACCTCATAAGTGAGGCAAGAAGTTATGCAGCTGCTTACTTTGGAAGACTTCTCGTTCATGATGATGAACTTGGTATCCAAGATATGTACATTGACCCATCTGCCACGATGGCGGGTGTTTACTCGAGAGTCACAGAAGATGAAGGAGTTCATGTCTCACCAGCGAATATACAACTGATAGGTGTTGATGATGTTGAAGTTTATTTGTCCAGTGAACAAATGGGAGAGCTAAATGCTCCTATAAATGGGCTCTCAATTTGTCCCTTTCGTAAGATTCCTAATGTTGGCATAGTGGCCTGGGGAACTCGAACTTTAGATGGTAATAATTCTTCTTTCCGCTATATTCAGAACAGAAGAAGTATTTCGATGCTTGATAGATCTATTAACTCTTATTTGGAAAGATATTTTTTATTTAGTCCTAATGATGCAAATACTTGGTTTACTATCAAATCCGTAATCTCATCCTTTCTTATGAACTTGTTTGATAGAGGTATGTTTGTGGGGGCATCTCCTGACGAAGCATTCAATGTCAAAGTAGGACTTGGTGAGACCATGACAGAAGAAGACATATTAAACGGCTATATAAAAGTTCAAATAGCTGTCGCTCTAGGGTATCCAGGCGAATATGAATTGTTAAATTTTGAATTGAAGTTGGCTACTGGGTCTAATTAGGTCACCTGATTAAGTCTTCTTTGAAGAAAACAAAGAAGAAGCAAAGGGATGACAATAAAGAGTGCTACTCCTATAAAGACACTCGTGTAGCCAAGATTTTTAGTCATTCCAGTTAGAATAGCTTCACTCAAAGCAGTGCCTAAGTTACCAAGGGCCATTAATGCAGCAAAACCAAAAGCACTTGCTCCATGGGAGACCACTCTCATGGCCAGTGTCAAAAAGCAGACTTCTTGAAATCCCCAAACGCTTCCCCAAATATTGCCGATGATAAGATAATTGGACTCATCAATTAAAAAACCGATTATCAAAGTGCCAAGAGCGATAAATATCAATCCTAAATAAAAGCTTAAAGTATCTTTTCCCTTACTGATGGCATAACCACAAATTGAAGCTCCGAGAATGGCGCCTATACCTCTGGCCGAACCATATGATCCAATTTGAATTTCACTGAGACCAAATTTATCGCTGAGATAAAGACTAACGAGACCATCAGTTCCAAAGCTGACAATGGAATAGGTGATGGCGAAGAGTCCACATAAGATAAAGATCATTTTGTCGTAAGGGGTCGTATCGGTTTCTTCACCTACAAGAGATTCATTTTGTTCTGGGTTTTTTATCTTATAAGTTAGAATCAGAGGGAGAATGTAGATAAAACCGATCGCTAAAAAGACAAACTTATAGCCTATATTTTCAGCTATTCTTCCAATTCCTAACGATAGGGTTATCACTCCTATGGCCTTCCCTGCTACCATATAACTTTGCACACTTCCTTGTTCTTGTTCTGGAATTCGATCAACGGCCATTCCATCAGTCGCGGCATCAAACATCGCAATTGAAAATGAAGCTGTTACAACTAAGATAATATAAAGAGAGAAGGTCTTGTCCGCAGGAAAGAGTGAACAAAGTGAAAAACAGATAAAGGCAATGAGAAGACCTATAAACATGTAAGGCTTACGATGTCCCCATCTCTTATGAGGAAATTTGTCGCTCATCCAACCAAAACCAACTTTGAGAATGAACGGAAGTAAAAGAATGGATGTGAGTAAACCTATTGTGCTTCTTTCAATCCCTATTTGATTAAGATAAGGCTTTTGAAAAATGGAAAAATAACTGATGGTTCCGCCTTGAACGAAATAAAGACAAGCAAATAGCCATTTTAATCTGGTTGTCTCAGTCATTATGTCTCCCTATCATGTTTCGTCTTTTCAATTAGTTGACCCTTTATCCCCGGACATGTCCAGACAAAATGCTGTGAGATTCAGACATGTCTTCAAAAAAAATTAGAAAAATCGCAATTGATTGAGAAAAGTTCACTCCGCATTTATAACCCATTCATCGAAACAAACAGTCACAGCGAATGTGACAAACACTACATAAATCGGAGGATTAAAATGAAAAAACTACTAATTATTGCTGCTCTTTTTGCTGGTGCCGCTTCTGCTTCTGTAACAGGTGACAAGATTCTTTTCCAAAAAGATTCTACATTTGTTTCTGCTGCTTTCTCTAAGACACTTTGTCTTAACGAAGAAGCTGCTCAGTACGAAGCTATGGTCACTAAGTGTATCGAGTGGACTAACGACGATGACAGAAACTGTCTTGAGTACACAAAAGTATTTGCAACTCAACCACAAGTATCTACTCGTCAAAGATGTGCTCAGTTTGGTGGCGGAGACGACGACAGATGTATGAAATGGGAAACTGTTCCTTTCGTTCAAAACAGAGTTAGAACTGTAAAATGGTACAGAGACAATGATGGTGGAGATAGCACTCCATATAAAGTGACAACTGTAGTTATTCCAAGCTGTAAGTAATTGGAATTGTGTAGGGGATAGAGGTCATGGGGTTAACCCATGGCCTTTTCCACCCTAAAAGTTTTTCACAAAAAGTTGCTATAGTTTTTCACAATTGATAGAGATGACCCATGGACATTCAAACGGGGGAAAAACACGAGATCGACAAGGATCTCACACTGATCGACCAAGTTGCCTTGGATCTGATCAATTACCTGGAAGGATTTCCAAATAAGTCGTTCGCCATCCGCTACCTGGCCAAAGAGACAGGGCTGAACGAAAAGACAATTAAGCGGATTCTGAAAAAAGAAAATAAACCCACCTACATGACTCTCTTCAAACTCTACTCGTTGTTTTACGAAACATTAGATTTTGAAAAATTACTTACCTTGGTTCCAGCAGGAATTGCCAAACATTTGCAGGATTTTACTCCCTGTGACTCCATCGTTTCTAAAGAAATTAATGGAGAGTTTTTGGACTTGGTTAAAACGGATCCTCTGATGGCCGAACTCTTTGTTCTGGCCGGAACAGGAAGCCTCCATCGAGGGGCCATTGGTTATCGTTATGGAGAATATGGAATTGAACTAGTTTATAAGTTGGAAGAAAAAGGTTTTTTAAAGGCCTTGGATAAAGACACTTGGATCGTTCCAAGAAATTGTCCAAATCTCGACTCGGAAGCATTGAAGTTCTTGGGGGAGTATTTTGTCTCTAAGTTTTCAAAGCCTAAAAACGGAGAATTGGCAGGTGAACATATCATATCTTTCTACGCTGAAGGACTTAATGAAGTAGGGAAAAAGGCCTGGACTGAAATAGACCAGGACAGCTTTTATAAAAAAATGAAAATAGCGAATAATCCAGAGTATCAAGGAGACATTCCAATGTTTACCTTTACTGCAACGGATACCATACGAACGGAGAAACAAAATGTATAAAGTAATTCTGGCACTGATTATTTCAATCAATGCTCATGCTGGAGTCGGTGGAATTTCTGGAGCGATGATTTTGTTTCAAGATGATTCTACTTTTGTGAATGCCTACTTTGATCGATCTATTTGCCACGATGGCTTTGAGTACAAGGCGATGATTAATGAATGTACCAAATATAGAAATAGTCGTGATGATCGAACTTGTGAAAGGTGGTCTAAAAAGCCAGCTTTTCAACCAATAGAGAGTACACGTATGAGATGCAAGTCCTTCGCTGGAAGTGATGATGACTGTAGAGAATACGAAGAGGTTAAGTTTATTCAAAAGCCAGTAAGGCAAGTTCTCATTAAGGATGAGAGTGGAAACATTCTCAAGAAAAGAAAATTAACTATTCCTGAGTGTAAATAACTCAGTCCCTATAACCCCTTGAAAAGAGGAGCCTTTTCAAGGGGTGTTCCCATTTTAGTCCAGGGAGCGCTCCCAAATTATACATACATTTGAACTGAGCCTTCAAAAATTTAAAAGCGATGGTATTGTGCGTCAGAAGTAAGCCTAACGTTTTAAACAGGAGACACACATGAAAAGACTTATTATCGCTACACTCTTACTCATGACTACAAATTTATTTGCACAAGACAAATGTCAAAAGTTGGCCGAAAGATTGGCCGTCAATGCCGTTAAAAAAGATATGAGAGAATCAGGTCACGATGTTAATGGATTTGATATTACGCATATGAGAACTCGACTTCAAAGAAGTGTGAACACCAGTTATGCCATTAATAAAACCTATGTGTCGAAAGTAAAAGTTTTTGATAGAGTTGAAATCGCAGCAATTTACACTGTGGTCTTAAAAGTTAATGATGGCTATCCATTTTGTTCACTGGATGAAATTACACGAATTGATTCAGATATGGAGTAAATCTCTAAGCGAGAGGGAAAATGAATTTCTAGAAATGTTTTAAATCAATTTCTAGTTCGCTGATTTCATTTTCCCGAACTTCAAACTTAGCTTTTTTAAAATTTGGTGGACCAAATATAATTCTTGGATTGTTACTGAAGCCAAATCCCTCGGTAGGAATTCCAACTGCATTTCTATTGAGATCATTGTCACTATTCTTGTCATGAAAAACGGCTATTGCATAAAAACCTGGGGTTGCCTTTTCAAATATGACACTTGTCTGAGTCGCTAGAATCGTTTTCTGTGTCCAAGATTTGGTATAGTCACTAGGAAACCCTTCAGCAGACTTCCAAACCGCAACTTGAATATTTCCTTCAGTTGTTCTGAGACCGTTAACGTTTACGATAATTTCGGAAGCGAAAAGCTTCGAAGATAACAGAAGTGTAAATACTAAGACTTTCATATGAATATCCTTTATTGAAAATTATTATCTCCTCTAATAAACCATTCGGCTACTCATGTTTAGGTACTTCTGATATCATTTAACTATCAGAAAATAGGAGCATTGATGGAATTGTGGAATCTAAGTGGTCTGGAAATGGCCCAAATGTTGAGATCAGGGGATGTCTCCAGCCTCCAACTGACTGAGGCCTTACTGGATAGAATTTCTAAAAAAGATATTGAAATCAACTCATTCACCCAAGTCTTAAAATTGCGGGCCTTGAAAGACGCAAAAAAGAAAGACAAGGTTTTAAAACATGCAATCAAAAAAGGTGAACTTGATAGGCTTCCTCTTTTTTATGGAGTTCCCACAGGGTTGAAAGATTTGACGCCACTCAGAGGTTCTTTTACACGTTTGGGTTCAAGAGGATTTCGTTACTTTATTTCTCCTTACGACAATTGGGTGACCAAAAGATTGAAAGAAGCAGGTTTTGTCTTTCTTGGAAAGTTAGCAACTTCAGAATTTGGGGCCATGCCTGTTACGGAAACAGATATTCATCCACCATCAAGAAATCCATGTAATCAAAACTATCCATCGGGAGGTTCGAGTGGTGGCTCAGCTGCAGCAGTCGCTGCTAAATTCCTACCTTTTGCTCAAGGGTCTGATGGAGCTGGCTCTATACGAATTCCATCTGCACTATGTGGATGTTTTGGGTTTAAACCTTCTCGTGATATGGAATTGAATCCTTCTCCTCATGTCGATAAGTTTGGATTGGCGACAATTGGTCCTATTACTCGTGATATTGAAGATGCTGCGGCTTTCTTGGATGCTATGAATGGTATGCCTCTTGAGAAAGATTCACTCTTTAGAAAAAATCTCAATAAAGATTTTCAAAAACTCAATATTAAAGTTTGTTATGACAACCCAATTGTTGAGACTGATCCAGTGATTAGAAATGGAATTGAAGGTGTGGTAGAAAAACTCAAAAATATTGGACATCATGTAGAAGAAATCGAGGCCATCGATGCTAGATTGGAAGAATTTCTTCCAATTTGGCAGAAGCTTCTCGCCAATGTCCCAAATTTGAACGAGAGAGTTCTTCAACCAGTTACGAAATGGCTTCGTGTTGCAGGTAAACCGCAAAATGAAAAACAAATTAAAGACCTCACAAAGGCCATGGAAGAGAAAGTATTTGCTTGGATTGGAGACGCAGATTTTGTATTGACCCCAACTGTTCCTGTCTTTCCTCCAAAAATTGGTGAATGGAGAGAGCTTCCTCCTGAAGAGGCATTTTCAAAGGCCTCACATCTTGGAGTTTTTACAGCGCCATTTAATATCTCCGGTCAACCTGCGGCTTCCCTTCCATTAGGTAGAAATGAATTAGGCTTGCCCTTTGCTCTTCAAATTGCTGGTCGCAGATCCGGGGATGTAGATGTATTGGCCTTTTCTAAGTATTTACAAGATCGAATTATAGGAGAGAAGTTTAGTGGCTGTTGATAAATTCATATGCCCATTACTTTGGCAACATGTGAGTTGTCATCCTGATGGAGACCTTAGAGTTTGTTGTCACGGTCTAGGTCATAACAAAATTGAAGAAGGTCTATCCATTTTTGAAGCCGATGAAAATGTGCTTAATCATGGGACTTATAAATCTCTTCGACTTCAAATGTTGAGAGGTGATGTTCCCTCTGTTTGCCAATCATGTTTTAATATTGAAAAGATTGGTGGAGAGTCTCCACGTTTGAAGTATTTGCAGGCGACAGGTGATGAGCTTGAAAATATGATCACTGAAACCCAAGAAGATGGCTCGATTGAACGAAGACCTTATGAGTTAGATTTGACTCTGGGAAATTCCTGTAATTTCAAGTGCAGGATGTGTTCTCCGATGTTTTCTGACAAGTTGATTGAAACCTTCGATCATTTGGGGCTCAAATATAATCGTGAAACAGTTTCAAAAATTAAGGAGAGATGGAATCAAAAGGATATAAATATTCCTTTGCTTGAATCACCTCATTTGAAATCCATTATTTTTCAGGGCGGAGAGCCTCTGATTTATCGTCATCATTTGGATCTTTTAATAAAACTTGTAAAAAGCGGAAGAGCAAAAAAAATGACTCTTTCTTATGATACAAATTTTTCTGTCATACCACCTGAGTGTCTGGAACTTTGGAAGGAATTCAAAAGTATTGAATTGGATATTAGCCTTGATGGAGTTGGTAAGACTTTTGAATATATTCGATATGGATCAGATTGGAATAAAGTCGAATCGAATATTTATCAAATTTTGAAGTCGGGACTTTCGAATCTACGCGTTCAGTTTTCGACTCTACTTCAAGCTGGCCTTGTTCACGATTTGAAAGATCTCTTGGACTTTTGTCTTGAACTTCCTGATAACATGAATCGAATTCCAAAGTTTTCTTTGATAGAATCACCAGACTTTCTTTCGTTGAATGCCACTAAAAAAGATGTTTGGGAAAAGTCATATCAGCAAATTAAAAATTTCCCGGTGATGAAGCTCTCAAAAAATGAAGTGGCCCATTATCAAGAGCTGTTAAAATTACTAGGCTCTTATCAATTCGATCCTGAACTGCATTTTAAATTCCTTGCCCATACCAAGGCCCTCGATAAAATGAACTCTAAAGGTGGAAGCTATTTGGAATTAATCAATCCAACACCTTGAAATTCAGTCTGTCTCGCTGTGTTAAGTTTAGTGAACTCTTCTAAAATTGGTCATTTAACAGAATTTCGAGTAAAAAACTCTGATATGGAAACGACAACTGAATTTACGAGCTTTGAGCTCAGCCCAATCTTAATTGATTCTTTGCAAAAATCTGGATTTCAAAAGGCCTCGGCCATCCAGGAAATGACTATTACTCCAATCCTCGAAGGAAAAGACATTCTTGCTCTTGCCGAGACAGGTAGTGGTAAGACTGGCGCATTTGCCATTCCTATCATCGAGCAGATTCTAAGAGATAAAGAAAATGAAGGGGACTATCCCATACGTTATGTGGTGATGAGTCCTACTCGTGAATTGGCCCAACAGACTTACAAAGTCTTCAATCAGTTTGGAAAAGAACTAGGAATTCACACGGCCTGTGTCATTGGCGGTGAATCTATGGATAGGCAAAAAGATGTCATCGGAAAAGGTGTACAGGTACTTGTCGCTACTCCAGGACGATTGAAAGATTTGATCAATCAGAAAATTGTCAAATTGGATCAGTGTAAAGGAGTGGTCTTTGATGAGGCCGATCGTCTGTTTGATATGGGCTTCAAAAAAGACATTGAGTACATCCTTGGGAAAATATCAGATCAAAGGCAATTGATCATGGTTTCTGCAACTACCAATATGGATGTCTTGAATACAGCTCATAAATTCAGATCACATCCACTTGAGTTGAAACTCAATGACGATGGCAATATTTTAGTCGAAAGTATTCATCACTCATTGGCCATGGTTTCAAGTGACGAAAAATTTCCACTTTTGGTCAATCTATTAAGAAAAGAAGAAGATCATTACGCAATTGTTTTTTGTAATACTCAATATCAAACTCACTTAGTTGCGGAATGGCTCAAGGCCATGGGGTTCAAGGCGAAACCAATTTCTGGAAGGTTGCCACAAAACAAAAGAACAAAATTGATGCAGGAGTTTCGTGATAAAGAAGTAACAATTCTTGTCTGTACAGATGTCGCGGCTAGAGGTCTTGATATCAAAGACGTTTCTTTTGTTATTAATTACGACCTTCCACAGGAAGCGGCTAACTATGTTCATAGAATTGGCCGAACTGGTAGAGCAGGTAAAGAAGGTAAAGCGATCAGTCTTTGCGCCCATGAAGACTGTGAGTACTTAGATGGAATCTATGCCTATATCGAACAAAAAATTGAAAAGATGCCACTAAGTGATGGTGACTTTGCTACCGATATCGTCGCTAAACCTCGAATTGATTACAAAAGTTTGAGATTAATGGATGAGAATTTTACTCGAGAGAGAAATGATAGAGGTAAAGGGCGCGAAAAGCGAGATGGTAGAAGAGACGATCGTAAAAACGGTCGAGCTGACTCTAAAGAGAGAAGGCCTAGAGATAGAAAACCAGATCCTGTAATAGATAACTATGTGAGACCTGATCGTCCTGCGGAAGAAATGGGTTATCAAGGACCACCTGTTAATCGAAAAGTTTTTGAAGCTACTGCTGGTAGTGAAAACGAGGCGATTTCAAAGGCCGAAGGATGGTTCAAAGTTAAAGATAAAGAAGTCTTTAATGTTGAACTACTTGAGAAAGGTAAGAGAAAATTCATTATCTTTGGTCCAAGAAACAATAAATACAAAGTAACCTTGAAGCCGATCTATAAGAAACTACTTGAGCCTTTCTACAATGAAATGATCACATGGATGGGATTGGATCTAGAAGTTCGTGTTTCTTTCAAAAAACCAAGTCTACGTGTTTCTTTTTCTGGAAATGATGAAGGCCTGATGGTTAAGAATGAAAATGAACTTTTGGAAGCATTTGAACATTTAGGAAAGAAGTTTCTTTCTCAAACAGTCCGCACTCATGATGGTTTGAAAATCAGTGTTCGTTGTCAGAATAAATCTCAAAATCAGGAAAACTCATTGATGAAGCTTGTAGATAAACTTGCCAAACAAGTTGTTGATACAGGTAAGCCAGTCAAAATGAGGAAGTCTCTCAATCCTGCTGAAAGAAGACTTGTTCACCAGCACCTTGAAACAAATAAAGGTGTTAAAACAGTTTCTCTTGGTGATGGGCGATTGAAAAAAATCGAGATTCAGCCTGTTTAACGCATTTAGTAGAGACTGGAGAAAAACCAGTCTCTGTCTTTCTCTTACATCATTTGCCTTTAACCTGACCAAACTGATTTAATTCTCCCACACGCGGAGAAAAAATTTATGAAAACATTAATGAGTATGGTCATCTTGATGATGTCCACAAACCTTTGGGCCTGGGGTCCAACAGGTCACAGAGTCGTAGGCGAAGTCGCTGAAAAGTATTTAAAAAATAGAGTCCTAAAAAAGATCACTAAGATTCTGGATGGCGAGAGTTTAGCAAGGGTTTCCAATTGGCCTGATAAAATTAAGTCAGATCCTGAGCAATACTCTTATACATTCAGTTGGCATTATACTTCATGGCCAGCAGGACAAGATCATTATGATCCCCACACGGCCAGTGGTTCACTTTTAACTTCACTTCAAAAACAAATCGATATTTTAAGAAAAAGAGATTCGACTAAAGATGAAAAGGCCTTTGCTATCAAGTTCATTGTTCATTTAATGGGAGATCTTCATCAGCCTCTACATGTTGGAAATGGACACGATCATGGAGGAAATTCATGTCGAGTACTTTTTCATAAAGAAGAAGTGAATTTACATAAATTGTGGGACGAGAGCATGATTGATTTTACTAGGTTGAGTTTCACTGAACTCTCTCGTTTTGTTGATGTCAGAGCAAAAGGGGATATCAGCAAACTTCAAAGCGGTACTCTTCTTCAGTGGATGACTGAAAGTCGGGATCTACGCGATTCAGTCTATCCAAGTGATGTCACACTATCATCGAAAGGAAAAAATTCACTTCCAAATTATTGCGATAGAGATTTAAATCTTCCAACAGAGCAGTTGCCTAAACTTGGCTATGGTTACAGTTACAAACATATGCCAGTTGTAGAAGAGAGACTGTTCTTGGCAGGTATTCGCTTAGCAAAAATTCTAAACGAGTCTTTTTAATAACTTTCATTTGCGAACCGAGTTCTTTACTCGGTTCGTATAGGCCCTGTGTACCCCCCGATTGATTCATTCTCAGAATCAGTTATTATAAATTTAGATTATTTACTGGGAAGGTACCATGACAGATCAGATAGAAGATGAATTTCAAGTCGCAAAAGAACAGGATTCGGAAGGGACTGCATTAAGTTCAGCAACTTTCACAGAGCCTATAAAAAATGTGAGAATGCCTAAAGTTCTCAGTGTCGACGTTTCAACTAAAATTGGTGAAGCTGTTGAATGTATGCAAAAGAACAAAATTGGCTCAGTTGTTGTGACTAAAAATGGCCAACTTGAAGGAATAATCACAGAAAGGGATATTCTTATGAAAGTCATCGGGCTGATTGATGATTGGAAGAATGCCTCAGTAACAGAAATAATGACTCCAAACCCACAGAGCCTAATGCCTCAAGACGAAATAGCTTATGTTTTGAACAACATGCATGTCGGAGGCTATCGTCACGTTCCTATTGTGAACGAGAATGATGAGCCTGTATCGATGATATCGATTAAAGACGTTGTCAGTTGGCTGCTCGATCATTTTCCAATGGAGATCATTAATTTGACCGGTGAACCCTATCGTGGTCCAGTATCCCGTGAAGGTGCTTAGACATACTCTCGTAAAAGCATTGTTTCGATGTATAATAGGGGTATGAGAAATACCCCTCATTTTTGCATTCTCCCTTTCTTACACATGGAAATTCAGCCTAATGGGCAGGTCTATGTTTGTTGTCATTCCAATGATCAGGTTCCGATCGGGAATCTTCACGAAAAAACACTTTTAGAAATATGGACATCAGAAGGAGTTCAAAAAGTAAGAGAGGCCTTTCTTTCTGGAGAAGGAAACAAGAACAAACATTGTCAGGACTGTTTTTTTCAAGAATCAATTGGAATGGATTCCTGGAGAATCAAAGAGAATGAAAATTGGAATTATTATTTGGATAATTTCAAAGAACTCGATGGAATTCCATTTCCAAAAAGTTTGAGCATCAGATTTTCCAATCTGTGCAATTTCTCATGTCGTACTTGTAAACCAAGTACGTCAACAGCATGGTTTGCTGACGCAAAATTTATGAACCCCAAAGGGAAATTTGTAAAACTTACGAGTGCGCCTGCTTCAAATCCATTGATCGAGCAAATCAAACCATTCGTTAAACACTTACAGCATATCTACTTCGCTGGGGGTGAGCCTTTGATGGAAATGGAACATTACGAGATCATCAAACTATTTAGTGAAGAAAATCCTGATGTTAATTTATCTTACGATACGAACTTTTCTCTTTTTTCTTTAGGAAAGCATAATGTCTTCGATTACTGGCCTAAATTTTCAAAACTCTTTCTTTCAACAAGCGTTGATGGGTTTGGACCTAAAGGAGAGTACATAAGAAAAGGTTTCGAATGGGAAGAGTTCAAAAAGAATTGGCAATTGGCACGGCAGAACCTTCCCAAGGCCAAGCTTAAAATGAACTTCACATTAAGTATCTATAATTGTCTGCATGTTTTGGATACAGTTGAAGAATTCAAAAGATTGAATCTCTTGAAAGATGGTGATTTGGATATTTCGCTGGTTGAAGAACCCCGAAGACTCAGTATTGCAGCACTACCAAAAGAACTCAAAGCAGAAGTCGAGAGACGTTATCGTGAATATATGAAATCTAATGATTGGCCTGTCGTGAACAAGAAACTCGAGGATGCCATGGCCTATATGAATTCAATTGATGATTCCAATCTCTTTCCAGAGTTCAAGTCTTTTACCAAGCAACTCGATTTGTTGCGGAGTGAAGATTTTACTGAACTCTTTAAAGAAGAGGCCCAAATGTTTGACTTGAAAAAGGTTCTTTAAGAAAAATAATCTTCTGGAGAGTCTTCTCTGACCGTATCCAGAGTCGCACAGTGAATTCCACCACCAAAGAGACGTGAATGCCGTAACTGAACTGGTATGGGTTCAAAACCTGCTCGCTCCAAAGTTCTGACAAGGGCCGAGTATTCTGTGCCAGACTCTTGAAAAACCAACATTTGTTTCTCATTCAAAGACAGCACGTTGACATTGATATTAGAACTGGCAAGTAGAACGCTACCTTTTGGATATACTTCTTTATGCTCTTCGGGAACAACTAGAGTATCCCATTTCTTAAGAGGTCCAGGAAGAAGATCGAGTTTATCGGACATGCTTTTGGGGTTTATCAACAATGTTCCAGGTTTGAGCGGTAGAAACATTCCATCGAGGTGATGATCGGTTATTCTGACAGTATGTATTCTGAATTTTTCACCCAAGTGTCGTTTCAGCCATTCAACGCCCAATTCATGATTTCTGGTTGAGACGTTGAAGACTATATCTTTCCCAAATTTCAAACATTGTGCACCATCGAACATGATTTCTTGTTCGTCAGGGTTCATACTTAGATTGTCCCAGTCAATTCCTGGTGTACCTTTTTCAATATTGCTGAAATCAAAAGAGTTGAGTCCCATTATTGGTCTCGGTGAACACGACCATTTTGCACCCTTTCTGAAATAATGATAGAGAATGGGTTTCATAAGATCATTTTCAAAATATCTTCTTCGCCACTGACAGGATGTTTCTATGATTTCATTTCCAATGACCAAAAATTGATCTCGCGGATTGTCGCAAGGGGAAGGGAAGTCTTCAAACTCAGGGGTTTTGAATTTATTGATATTTTCCAGACCTAGGGGTCGATGAACTTTAATCCCAAGTGAAACAAGGGTAGAGGCCAGACCATCGAGATCTTCTTGTCTTTGTTCAACCAATTTTTTTTGTAAATCGACACTGTTTTGAATTAAAGCATCTTTAATATTTTCGTGAAAAAACAATAGAAAGCTGAAATCAGGGTGAATCGTGGTCCACTTGCCGATATTACCGACAATCACTTCTTTCAAAGGACCCCATTCTGTATGGATATTCACACTCATATAATTGATTATCGACTGAAAACAGGCTTAAAGCAAATCCCATCCCCATGTATAATAAGAGGGTGAATAATAAATTTTGCATACTTCCATGGATTTCATTAAGTATCGGCACTGATGGTCAGATTCATCCTTGTTGCCAGGTAGTTCCATTTGAAAACCCTGATAATATTCGTGATTACCAAGGTGATGAATATCAAAAGACACCTAATCTCAATCGACTAAGAAAGCAATTTTTGGCGGGTGAATGTCCTTCAGAATGTTCTCAATGCTTTGTTCAAGAAGATCAAGGTGGTGTTTCCATGAGGATGATTAAAAACAATGCTTGGAAAGAAGTGGTTGAAGAGCAAAAGTTTGATCATGATCCTTTGTCATTGGTCGAATTTGATATACGTTTTTCAAATGTCTGCCAGCTTTCATGTTTGACCTGTGAACCACTTTTTTCAACAAGCTGGTATCAATATGAAAAAGAAAATCCAATATCGAAAGAGAAAAAAGTTTTAAGAAGTTTTGAAAATGTTGAATCAATTGATCAATTTGTAAAAGATCATGGTTCTCACTTACGCCTTTTGACTGTTACAGGCGGAGAACCGCTCCTAGAGCCCCTTGCTTTGGAATTTTTTCACCGTATTGATAACCAGAACATAGAATTGAATCTTAATACCGGTTTAATGCTTCCAGAGAGTGTTCTTCAAAAAAACTTGGATGAATT
>SBGE01000190.1 GCA_006226755.1 Deltaproteobacteria bacterium
ATGGGAATTGTTCATGAAACTGGTCATGCTAGATATGAGCAGAGTCTTCCAAGAACTTGGATTTCCCAACCATTAGGACAATCACGTGGTATGGCGATTCATGAAGGGCAAAGTCTCTTCTTTGAGATGCAAATGGGCCGCTCAAGAGAGTTTATTCAATTTGCATTGCCTTTGATGAAAAAGCATCTCTATAAAGGTGGAAATGAAGAAGCTTGGTCTGAAGAGAATATGACCAGACTTTATCAGTACGTAACACCAGGTTATATAAGAGTGGATGCAGATGAAGTAACTTATCCTTTCCATGTCATTCTTCGTTATGAAATTGAAAGAGATATCCTTGATCGTAAAATTGAGGTGAAAGACCTCCCTGAGGTCTGGGATGCCAAAATGCAGGAGTATTTGGGACTTTCCACTAAAGACAATTATAAGGATGGGCTCATGCAAGATGTCCACTGGCCGGCAGGTTCAATGGGATATTTTCCGACATATACTCTTGGAGCTATTGTGGCTTCACAGTTGTTTTCGACTCTTGAATCAAGTCAGCCTAACGTCCGTTCAGAGATGGCCAAAGGTAATTTCACAAACGTGAATAAATGGTTGGAAGAAAATGTATGGTCACATGGTAGTCGTTACTCTGTTCAAGATCTGATGATGAAAGTCACTGGCAAAAAGCTAAATGCTGAAACATTCATCAAACACCTTAAAAAGAGATATTTGGCCTAATGGAAATTTCAAAAACACTAGAGTTGCCTTGCGGAGTTGTTCTTCCTAATCGACTAGCAAAGTCTGCCATGAGTGAGAATATGGCGCTTTCCGGACACATACCTGGAGAAGAGTTTCGTACTCTTTATGAAAGATGGGGAAGAGGTGGAACAGGTCTTTGTATAACAGGAAATGTGATGGTTGATTCAAGACATCTTGGAGAGGCCAACAATGTTGTAATTGAAGAGCAAATTGCCAATCTGGAAGGTCTCGTCAATTGGGCCCAGGCACAAGAGAGTTCCAATATGCATATTTGGGTTCAGCTCAATCATCCCGGTAAACAAACACCAAAGTTTTTGACAGTAGAACCAGTCGCCCCTTCGGCCATTGCCTTGAATCCTCCACTCGATAGAATGTTTAATACTCCAAGAGCATTAGGAGAAAATGAGATTGAAGATCTTATCAAGCGTTGGGGATACGCCGCCAGAATCGTCAAAGAAGCCGGCTTTAAAGGTGTTCAAATACATGGAGCTCATGGCTATCTGGTAAGTCAGTTTCTTTCACCCCACCACAATCAGCGATCAGACAAGTGGGGAGGAAGTCCAGAAAATCGAATGCGATTTGTCGTAGAAGTTTACAAGTCCATGAGAGACAACGTTGGCTCAGATTTTCCTATTGGAATCAAAATGAATTCAGCGGACTTTTCAAAAGGTGGGTTCAGTCATGAGGAAGCGATCGAAGTGGCCAGAACATTGTCGGATCTTGGCATTGATTTGATTGAAATCTCAGGAGGCTCTTATGAGAAGCCGGTGATGACCGGAGTTAAAATCAAAGAGAGTACAAAAAAGCGAGAAGCTTATTTTCTTGAGTATGCAAAAGATATCAAAGCAGTAATCAAATGTCCTTTAATGGTGACTGGAGGTTTTAGAACGGCAGAGTTCATGAATCAAGCACTTTTAGATGGCGAACTTGATTTGGTAGGATTGGGCAGACCACTTTGTATCAATCCAGATTTTTCAAAACAGTTACTCGCGGGAGAGCCTGTTGTCAGTCAAGTTCATCCGCTTACTTCTGGAGTGAAGGTTCTAGACAAGATTTTTCCTCTTGAGATTATCTGGTACACCAGACAGATTCAGAAAATGGGAAAAGGCGAGGAACCCAATCCACATGCGGGGGTTTACAGTACAATATTAAAATCTGCATGGGATACTGGTATTCAGGGGATTCGACGAGTTCGCGCCAAGTAAGGTTTATCTACTGATCGAGTTCAACTTTGAAATTGGAATTATCTATATCTTGTTTTTCTATGTCAAAACTGATTCGTCCGATTTCTCGGCCGCCTTTCGTTTCAACCAAAACGCGCCATTCTCCCGGGACATAGTTTGATTTGAAGGCATAACCTCTAAAGCCTTTTTCGCGTCCTCCAGTGATTGTCATGGGAATTCTATCTGAAGATTTCCATTCTCCTTCTTGGTAGACTTGCCAGTTCAAGTAGACTTGATCTTTAAATCCTCCCGGAGAAAAAATTCTGGCAAAGACGTAAACCTTGTCATCATTACCTGCCAGAAAATCCTGATCACCGCTGTGCCAAAATTTCCACCATGGTTTTTGATGATGAAGATAGTAAACGGGATATTCCTTATCTACTTTGTGATAGATTCCGATTTTTTCCAAGGCCATGGGGATAGGGGGAATAAGCTTGACCAAATAGAGCAGCGTGAAGATTCCAAGTATTGAGCTTGGAATCATGATCATCTTTTTTAGATTATGGCCATTGTCTTTGCTCCAGAGCCAAATGATCAATGCACTTAGTATGGCAGACAGGACCAAGGAGAGAAAGAAGACTAAAAAACCGACATGACCGAGCATCAGTGGAGTGATCAGAAATGAAAAACAAGTCAGACAGATAAAGAAAAGTATCATTCTGAATGTTTTCCCAGACTTTTTGATGCTGTCAAACTCATTGATGATAAGAACGGAAAACATAAAGAGTAAAAATATCAAAGAGCTTAGCGCGCTAGCAGATTTAAAGAAAAATAGAGTGTAGATTGAAAGTAAACCACCTACGAGAAAATGATAAATTTCGTCATGGTATTGATAAAAGAGCTGAAGTGGACGAACTTGAGTTTCTGACTTATGAAGATTCTTCAATTCAATAGTTAAAGTCGCCAGGGCCGCTCCGAGATATAGAACCTGCATAATGATATTGGAAAGATCATCGATTCTACCCAGTGTGAGTATGTCAAAAAGAAAACCTGCAAGGAAGAAGGTTGCAGGAAGAAATCGTTTGTTTCTAACGTAGAGTTTGAGAAGTTTGAATTTAGATAAGCTCATTCTGGAAAATAAGGAGATTCATTTTCGAGCAAGAATGCCTTTTTTTCTTTTGATTTTACAGTGTATTGAACCAACAGTGTTCCGTATGTATTCATGGCAAAATCAAAAACTTTGGAAAACAAGCTGAGCATAGAAACCTCTTTGAAAAGGATTACTTCTATTTTCGCTTAAAGCCCTCTGCTGATACAGAGGGCTGAATTTTCCTGAGTTGATTACTTGGATAAAAACTTTTGAACAGGACCGGCCACAAACATTCCTACCAGCATTGAAGCAATAACAATGTAAACACCAGGCTCTCCTCTGAAAAGTCCTGAGATTGCTGGTCCTGGACAAAAACCACCCATTCCCCAGCCAATACCAAAGATTGCTGTTCCGGTTAAAAGGGACTTGTCGATATCTGTCTTATTAGGGATTTGAAGGACATCACCAAACAATGTTTTTGCCTTTTTCTTGGTTAGATGAAAAAGGATGGTGTTGATTAAAATAGCTCCCACCATGACAAAAATTAGGGAAGGATCCCATTTCTCTGTAATATTGAGAAAGCCAATAACTTTTTGTGGATTGGTCATTTGAGCAATTTCGAGACCAAGACCAAAGAGCAAACTAGATACTAATACACTAACAATTCTCATCATTTCTCTCCTTACTTAAGTCCCAAATGGGTCATGATGGCGACAGTAACAAATCCAGTTGCCATGAATGTCATAGTTCCTAGAATTGAGCGCATCGAAAATCTGGAAATTCCACAAACTCCGTGGCCACTTGTACATCCACTTCCGTAACGAGCTCCAAAGCCCATGAGAAAACCACCAACAATCAGAAAGGGAGTACTGCGTAGTTGAAGAGCGGTATCAGTACCCATCACTTTAGTGCCTATAAAGGCTCCACCAATCAATCCTAGGAGAACAATAAATCGCCATAGCACATCTCCTTTGACTGGATTAAAAATACCGGAAATGATTCCAGTGATACCGAAAACTCGGCCTATTGTAAGTAGTAGTAATCCTGCCGCCAGACCAATCAGAATTCCTCCTCCGAGTGCTGGCATAGGTGTAAAGTTCACAATCTCCATAAATGTCTCCCTAACAATATAGCTTTTGAAGTTTAGCCATTAATTCACGAATTCTTTCATCTTTTAAACTGTAGTAGTGATACTTTCCATCTTTTTCACTATGAATCAATCCGGCTGATTCCAGTTTTTTGAGATACTGAGATGTTTGACTTTGGCTCATCTCACAGATCTCTTCAATTTCTGTAACACTTTTCTTTGAATCGAGTAGAGAACAGAGAATCAGAAGTCTACCTGGATGGCCTATGGTTTTCATGATTTCTGATACATCAATGGATTTTTTCTTCATTAACCT
>SBGE01000211.1 GCA_006226755.1 Deltaproteobacteria bacterium
AATTTTTGCTGAACCAACAATGCGATGATCATCTTTATGGAGTTCGACATGGTTGGCAGCTTCTTCAGCTTTTGCCACATGTTCACTTACTGGTTCTGATTTTTCTTCAGCCACAGTGGTCGGAGCGACCTCTACTGACTTCTTTGTGAGTTTCGCACAAGAAGAAAAACCGAGTGCTAAAACGATCAAAGAAGTTTTGATAAGGTTCTTTTGAATCATGAATTGCCCTTGATTAACTTAAAGCCCCGAAATCTCAGGGCTTGTTCTATTTTCTCAGATCGGTATTTCAAGTCAATGACTAAAGTGAATTCTGACAAATCAATGACTTAGCTGACATTTTGTTCATCTTTCATGAAAGAATCGACAAAAATAGTACCCACAGCGTCTCCAAACACGTTGACGGTGGTACGGAACATGTCGAGAACTCGGTCCACGGCCAGAATTAGACCAATCCCTTCTAACGGAAGTCCAACTGCACCAAGGACGATCGACATGGTAATAAGTCCAGCTCCAGGAATCGCTGCAGCTCCGATCGCCGCCAATGAAGCGGTCATGAAAATTACAATTTGTTGTCCAACTGAAAGATCAATATTGTAGGCCTGTGCGATAAAGATAGCGGCCACTGATTCATAAAGAGCCGTTCCATCCATATTGATTGTTGCCCCAAGTGGAAGAACAAACTTGGCGGTATCTTTCCTGACTCCCAACTCTTCTTCAACACAGGCCATGGTGATAGGCAGTGTTGCTGCAGAAGATGAAGTCGAAAAAGCTGTTAAAAGAGCAGAACCAATTCCCTTGAGAATGAACGCCGGACTTTTCTTATGTCTGGAAACTGCAACAAAGAGTAAAAAGAGGGAATGACAAAGAAGACCGACAATCACAGTGGCCATGTATTTCGAGAGCGAAACAATGGCAGTAAATCCTGTTTTGGCCATCACATCAATCATCAAAACAAAAATTCCAACTGGAGCAAACTTCATGATTCCGTGAGTGAGTGAAAGCATCATTTTTTCCAAAGAAGCGATCACATTGATCACTGGCTCACTTGATTTTGGATGATAGAGGGCCACAACTCCAAAGAGCATTGAGAAGACAATAATTTGCAGAACTGTTGACTCCGCCATGGCCTTCACTGGATTACTCGGAACGGCATCAATCAAAACTCCAAGAATTGTTTCATAAAGTCCCTTTTGTTCTGAAACTTTCGACGCCATCGTGGCCGAAAGTTTATCGAGCCCAGCAGTCCCGAGGTCAGCCCCAACACCAGGACTGAATAGGTTCACAAAAATTATTCCAAAGAAAACCGCCACACACGTAGTCACAAAATAATAACCGACTGCTTTTCTTCCCATTGAACCCAAAGCTTCAGGAGTTCCAAGATTGAACATGGCCATAAAAATTGAAGAGAAAACCAATGGCACAATAACCATCTTCAATAGTCGGATAAACACGGTCCCAACTGGTTTTATATATCCCGCCCACTCTCCTTTTCCAGTGAAATAGAGAATCAGACCAATAATCAGACCTCCAATCATGGCAATTGCAATTCGTTGAGCGTCTTTTTTGTTTCCTTCAAGCATTTATTTCCCCTTTGGAACTTCAAGCAACTTTGATGCGTAAAATAACCCTATGGACACACCAGTAGGGTTTTCAGCCACCGTTCTATTAATCATGCTCCTTGTTTCACAGCTGTTGGAATACCTGTCAGGCCCCATCGTGATTCAGCCATGAGGATGATGTAACGTGCGACTTTTATGTTTGATATTCATTTTCTCTTTGAACTTGATGCTTGTAAAGGAAGTATCAGGAAAAGTAGATCCGCCAAATTACAACTTTAGTCTAGAAAGTTTGTCAGTCTTTCAGCCGGAAGCCCCTCTCAGTACGATGGAAGAAAAATTTGGCAAAGGTGAATTGATAAGTGAAAGCAATGGAATAAAAGAATATAAATTCATGGTAAGTCATTTGAGATACAAGTTTCCGGTTTGGGTACAGGTCCATGAAGGAAAATCTTTGGATTTTTTTGCCAAACTTCCCTCTTACTTTCTTCATGATGTTTTCCATCAATCATTAATTAATCGATATGGAAAACAAGACAAATTTTTCAACAAAGAAGTCAATTCTGTTTATGTTTGGAATAACAAAAACAATGTGAAACATATTTACAGTGGAAGCTGTACCATTACATGCTTTCCAATTTATTACGCCGGTTTGATCGCCAACCCAAAAGAAGGATTGGCGGGATATAGACCATTGATTGAAAAATTTGAATACAAGGAAATCAGGAAGTAAACGGCTCGTTTTCCATCAACCATTTCTTTTTCCAAACTACATAGTAAGCAGCAAAGCCCAGAATGATCATGACAAAACACAGGATCTGTCCCATGGTTGTTGTTCCACCAAAGTAATACCCTAGTTGAGAATCCGCTTCCCTGAAAAATTCGACAATATAACGAAAAAATCCGTAACCAACCATGAAAGTGGCTCCGATCCATCCGTAAGTTTTAACTCTTTTACTGATAACCCAAAGAATAATGGAAAGAACTATCCCTTCAAGAATACCTTCATAGAGTTGAGAAGGATGTCTGGGATAAGGTCCTCCGTTTGGAAAAATCATTCCAATAGCGGCATCTGTTGTTCTTCCATATAGCTCACCATTAATAAAATTCCCCATTCTTCCAAAGAAAAGTCCTGGAGCTCCGGCCAAGGCAATGGTGTCCATGGTTTGTGCCCAAGAAATTTTATTACGTCTGGCAAAAATATATCCAGAGGTCAGAAGACCTGCGAGTGCTCCGTGAAAAGAAAGTCCTCCTTTCCAAACAGCAAACAGATCAGTGATATTTTCTGAATAATAATCCCAGTTATAAATGAAGACGTAAAAAATTCTGGCACCGATGAACATTCCAATCAAAACGTGAGTGATCAAAGAATCAGACTTATCAGGACCTGGCTTGAAAAAACCTTTTCGTCCAAGATGTTTTACAAGAAAACCTGCAAGCACAAAGCCGACCACATACATCATTCCGTACCAACGAACTTGTAGTGGACCGAGTGAAAAAATAACGGGATCAAAATTAACAACGTAATGATTATTCATTTATCTATGGTGTCACCAAAGGACTCTGGCGACAAGTCAATTCACATGACGCAGTTTGATCAAAACTTTAAAGTAAAGGTTGTACCCGTTTGACCTTCAGTAGAACTATCGACCGAAATTTTTATTCCAAGTCTTTCACAACATTCATTGACGATTGGAAGCCCAAATCCAGTTCCTAGCTCACCTTTTGTTCCAGTTCTTGATATAGATGCCTCAAAATTAAAAATGTCTTTGAGGTCTTCTTTTGAAATACCACTTCCTGAATCCTTTATAACGAGAGTGTTTTCATTATAAAAGATTTGGATCGTTGAACCAGGTTCACTGAACTTGAAGGCATTTGTAATCAAATTTTTTAAAATACTGTTTTTCAATATGAATTCATCACAAGAAATTCTTCTTTGATCGTTCAAATTCATCTCAACTTTGATCTCTTTTTCTTGAAATAAGATGTTGATATCTTCCACTACATCTTCAATGGCCTCTTTTATATCGACTTGGGACAAGCGAGGCTCTTTACTGAAAAATTTATCTACCTTTCTTACTGAGTTGATCAGCTCAAACATGGAGGCATGGGCCTTATTTATTTTTTCAAGATTTTTAGGAGTGATATTATTCTTTTCCTTGCCCACTAAAATAGAAGTCACCATCAAAGGGGATGCCAAATCGTGATTGAGAATCTTCAAAAGAAAGTTTAAACGATCATTTTGTTTCTTTTCATAGTCATGATACTCACCGTTGATCTTAAGATAGAACCAAGCAAAGACAAATATCAATGTAATGACTCCAAAAAGAGTTGAGAGTCCCAAGTAATATATACGACTGGCATCTAGTATGATTTGATAATCAGAAAGAAAACCCAAGTGACCATCTACTAAATATAAAACGGTATAGGTTGAGAGAATGATCGAGGACCAAAGGAGCAATCCTTTTGATCCCAAAAGAAAAGCCGCTCCTAAAATACAAGCAATAAACCAATAGTTCATCGGAGAATGAATTCCACCTAGAACCAAATTAATGACGATAAGCCCTATATAAGTAACAATCAAAACCACGTGTGAATAGACTTTCACTGGCATGATATTTTTTTTGAGCAAAAAAAGAATCAAACCAAAAGTGAGAGACGTTAAAATATTATTGAAAAAAAGAACTTTTGAATCCAAATAAAAAAGATAAATAAATGCGAAAACCGCAAATGTTACTAATCCATAAATTCCGAGATTTATACCAATCTTTTTTAAATTCATTCACTCATACTATCAGTAAATGATTCTTTTTGATGTAAATTTACA
>SBGE01000155.1 GCA_006226755.1 Deltaproteobacteria bacterium
AAATAGCGCTATTTCCGTTGTATGAAACTTGTGACAGAGCAATTTTATTTCCTTCATTTATATCAATATAGAAGTTTTCAAATCGCATACCACTTTGAGTTTTCCCAGATCTTACAGAGATGTCTGCAGTGGTGTTATAGATACCACTTTCCATATACAATTCAGAAATAAAACTTTCCATCATATTTGGACTAAGCATTTTCACTTCATTCTTGAGTCTCTTTTCTATTGATTCAATAATTTCAGACCTTGAATAAACGCGATTACCACGGAAGCTGAAGTTGTATCTCCTATTGAGATTCACCTGTATTTTCAACTTAACAAATCTTTCATCAATATCCTCAACATCCATCTGCAATCTACTAAAATAGAATCCTTCTCTAAAAAAACTTTCAGTCAACCTGTCGACAACCACCTTGGTATCAACCCTATCCCAGACCTTGTCTTTAAACTTCCGAAAGCTTCTATAGATGTCTGAAATTCTATTTTCATAGTCAGTTTGGATTTCAATTTCTCCAACTTTTACAACATCTTTGTATGCAATATTGAACTTGAGGCCAACGAAATAATCATCTCCGAGTATATCGTGAGTTACAGTTACACCTCGAAATCCTTTTTCAACTAATTTGTCTTTAATGATAGCTTCAATTTCTGGAAGTTTTGATTCGTCCAAAACTCCACCTTCTTTGAGGGACAAATAAGGCAGGATAAGATCAAATGGAACCTCACTGCTTCCCTGGTAGCTTATTCTGCTAATTCTTTTCTTTAGTTGAATTTGAACAATCAACAAGGAGGTTTTCTCTTGTTCCTTATTATAAAGACGATATTCAAGTGTATCTATTTGAGGATCTCTTAGTGCGAAACGTGCCTTTTCACGGATTAGCTGAGCGTCAACGGTCTCCCCCTTGAGTGTTTGAAACAGATCATTGAACTCTTTACATTCATCAGCATGCTCGCAATCAATTACAATCTCATCGAGAATATAGCTCTGCGAGTATCCCAAGCTTGGAATCATCATGAAAAACAAAATGAAAATCATTTTTAAAATGATGTTTTCCATTTTAAGTCTACACCTATAGAGTCCGGTGACTCTGCTTCATTCTCTTCGTTCGATTTGACTTCATAAATCCCTTCTACAGAGATTTTCTTATTTATTTGAAAATTTATATTCATTTCTTGCTTTTGTTCAATCGATCCCCCCACTGTAGAGGAAACTGACAAGTCGACTTTATCCGTTAGCTTCTTTTGTACTTTGATCTTAGTAGCTGATTTTACTCTTGTAGAAGAGGTATCGGATACCCCACTTTTTCCTTGCAACAAACTAGTCTCATCTTCTGTGATCTCTGGTAGTACTGATAACCGCAAACCAAGTGAGGAATTCAGCTCCTGATTGATCTTAAATTGTTCGAAAATCATACTTCCAACACCAATAGTTGTCATAGACTGTCTCTGACTATCATCCAATCCTTTCGACACATCTGTTGTGACCCCGATGGCCAATAGAGATTTAATATCTTCCTGACTTAATGGAGGTGTTGATGAAAGCCCAATTGCAATTTTATCTGCAGGACCAATAACTTCAACTTTTACATTGTAATTATTAATATCTGTCACTCCTGCGAACTTAAGATCTGGTCGATTTCGGGCCCTTCCTTTTGGAAATAAAATTTCCCCCTCAATCAGATTAAACTCATATCCCTTAAACTTGAATTTACTTTTCCCAGCTACCGTTCTCAACTGTCCAACTATTTCAGGTGTTTTTGGCTCTCCAAACAGTCTGATCTCTCCATCAAAAAGGAGTTCCGTTAAACTATTGAAAACCCTTATCGGACGGACAATATTGACACCAAGATCTAGATCAACAAGGTTCAATCTCTCGACTCCAATATTCCTTGGAATAAATTTTTGATATTCAGTATTCATTCCTACTTCAGATTGAAATTGGTCAAGTGAATCAATAATTTCTCCATGAAATATACTCACATCTCCATAGAGTTTATATGGAATGCTATCCCCTGAGATTTTTCCATTCCCACTTAAAACAACGTTGGATCTTGAGAATAGGGGAAACCTGGAATTATCAATTTCCCAATAAAGGTCTAGTCTTGGATACGGAAGCATTGTCTCAATTGCTCCTTCGAGTTTCAGTTGTCCATTTCCATAATTCGACTTAGCTTCTTGAATCAAAATATTATTATTCTCGATCAACACCTTGAAAGAAGTATCTATAAATGATCCCGGAACATCTAAGTGATTAATTGCAATTTTAGAACCTTCCAGTTCCATAAAGTTTTCCAGAGTTTTATTTTTCCCCAACAATTTTGCTTTGGCAGAAATCTTACCTGAGCTACCACGAATCTTTTCTGACAGGAGTTCTGCAAAGTGAGCCCCAATCTGAAATTCCTGTGTAATTGAAAATGTCTTGGCCAATTGACCTGTTCCCCCCAAGCTATAGAAACCTTCGGTACCTTTTATTTGAATATCAAACTTCTCAATTTCTCCATTTTTAATTGATATCTCATCCTTTCCATCGAGCAGGCGGTATGAATCATTACCCTTTCTTAGATTTAACTCATCAATTTTCAAACTGGTTGTAGTCAAATAAGGATTGAAAAAATCAAATTGAGAATAAAGTTGTACATCCAACTTTCCGGACACATCAGGATTGGTTATATTATGACTTGATAATATCCCCATTACTTTCCTGACATCCTCAGAATTTACAACCGCTTTGATGTATGAATTTTTCTTCTTGTCTTCATTCAAATAAACAAAAGACTCAAGACTTCCTTCTCCATTGAGAAGATTGAGAGTCATGAAAACATCAGGACCATTGTTATAAATAGTGAAGAATGAATCTCCTACCTTCTTTTCACCAATTTTTGCATTCAATGATTTCAGATGCGTTCTTGATGAAAAATCTTTCGGAGTTCCCGTTCCATAAAACTCACCAAATAACTCACTATCAATACCCAATTTTAACATTTTAAATAATTTAAAGTCGGAAAGTCGCATCCCTGAAGCCGTCGCATCATACTCGAGATAATCATTCATCAGATTCATAGAGAATGAGCCCCTGAGCTGACCGGCATTTTTTCTTAGGTTAACGTTTTTAATTTCAAAGCCGGTACCAAAATAAGAGAAATCCGCATTCAAAGAGTTGAAATCCTCAAGGAAAAAATTTAATTCCTTCCCATCGACACTCCCCTTTACAACCAATTTATCTTCATCAAATGGTCCACTGACTTTGACATCTGCACTATACTCAAAGACTGCTTTAGGTAATGTGAATCCAAGTTGCGAAACAAGATGAGAAAGCATTTCAAGGGTATCCGAATAAAAACCCTTTTCGATTTTAATATCAAGATCGAGTCCATTCTTTTTATCGAAGTTTAACCACCCGTTTCCTGAATAAGTTGTTGATTTGTATTTGGCCTTAACATTTTGAACAAAGAGATCCAATTCACGTAGATGAAGACTTATACGACCGGACAGTCTTCCTAAATTAAGATTAACAACATTAAAGTCCGAAACATCTGGAAAGAAATCAAAAACGACGTTCTCATACGGCCCATAAATTTTACTAATAATACTTCCAGCCCCTTTAAGCATTGTTCCGCTAATTGGACCCAACTCTTCAAAATCTACAAACCCTTCTTTTATCTCAAGATCTAACCTGTCCTCTGATATCACCCCGGAAGCTAGGATATTAGTTTTTTCCATTTTTATAGCAACGTCCAAAGCAAGATCTTTTAGATTTTTAAGAATCAATTTCCCTGATTTGAACGTGAATCCATCATTCTTCAAAATTTTATCATTAACATTCGATATTTGAACGAGTTCAAAATCATTAAGACGAAATCCTTTCTCAGGAATAAATTCAATATTATTCTTCAGAAAATTAACTTCGACATTTCCAGTCAGCTCGCCTTTTAATATATGTAAATCTTCCCTTAAGAACCACAGTGCGTCGTTTGTATGAATACGATCCAATTTGATTGGAACTTTCGACAATAATAAATTCGTATTTTTTACTGAGATCAAGTCGACGGGAGATAATAAAGTTGCTGATCCATTTCGCTTGTTTGCTTTTAACGATTTAACAACAACTTTCTCCATGTTCACGAAGCCAGTTGCTTCTAGGCTATTCAAGCTAAAATAATCGCAAACGACTTCATCCGCTAGGATTTTATATTCAGCTTCAGGAGAATCGATATCATTTTTTAAAGTACCATTGATTTCAACGAGTCCACTAGACTCTCGAAAATATTCTCTTGTCTTTGACAGCTCTACTATTCGAGAAAGTCCTGTCTCTACATTGAACTCTATATTTAATGGGAATTGATTCTCATTCTTTACAGTTCCAGTTGCCTTTAGGGTACTTAACCCTTCACTGAGTTCCAATTTACGTAATCTAAAATCAGCCTCACTAATTTGAATATCAATTTCAAATGAATCTAAGTGCTTAAAGTCTGCGAGCTTAAGAAAGCTTAAATCAACGTTTTCAAGTTTTCCCTTAAGCTCAGTCAGTTTATTAAAAATAGAGACCGATGCATGTGAAATATCGTATCTTTCACTACCGAATCTAATTATTGAATCAATAAACTCTAAAGATTCTAATTCGATCGGCAAATGCTCTGTAACCCAAGCTTCAATTTTTTTATGATTAATTTTCCTAACTTCTTTCTTAATCTCCTCAATAAGCTTTGTGTTGTCTTCAGCCTTTGGCCGGTTCTTTTTTTGAACTTCCAAAAATGAGGCCTCAGCAGAAACGATTCGTATTTTTTTGTTAGTTATTTTATTAGAAAAGAAATCCAGAAAGTCGAAATAAACTCCGACTTCTGACGCATAGAGATTTTTGATGCCTGACTTCTCATCAGACATGACTTCAACACTTTTTAAGATACTACCAATCGGATATAGCTGAAATTCAATCCTTTCAAAATTAACGGCAAGATTTGTTCTCTTGGAAATATAGTTTGTTATTTTATCAGCAGCATAAGAAGCAAACATTTCTGATTGCATAAATTGCCAAGTGGACCAAATGATTCCACTGACCATTAGAACAAATAAAACTAAAAATTTGTTAACTTTGCTCAAATTCTCTTAGCCTTTGTCTCACCAGTCTGTATCCGGGGTGAATCATATCAACCCATTTATAGGCAGCGACAGCTTGTGCATTCTTTTTCATTTTTCTTGCCAGCTCCCCTTCTTGATAAACAAAGTTGATTTTTTCCTCGTTTGTCAAAGGGTAGTTAGCTATAGTTTCCTGACATACATCCAAAGCTTCATGAATCTTTCCAGACTCTTTCAGTAATTGAATTTTCAAATTAAAATAATTCATTTTTTCTCGAACATCAGAATCGTCCGGTACATTCCTCTCAAGACATTTCAAAGCTGCCTTATATAGCCCCATCTCCATTAAAGCGATGACTAGGTCTGACTTGTTCTTGTCAAAGACACTCTCTTCTAATAGTTCGACCTGAATCCCTAGTGTTCTATCAAATCTCTTTTCGTCCTCATCAGATTCTGATGGCAATGTAAATCTCTGAATTTGCTCCAATAGATCATCTTTAACAGAATCCAAGGATTTTTTCTTTTCTAAAAAACGACTAGCTTCATCTTTTGACTTTTGCTCATTCAGTTCTTTAACTAATGTATGCTCATCATCGAGCTCACGTAGCTCTTCGAGAAGCATTTTTATTTCTTCTTCGTTATTCGTTGATTTTAGAAACTCTATGTCTCTTTCTATCTTTTTAATTTTTTGAAAGATATTACTACCATCGTTGTATTCTTTAAAAAGATCAGTCCCCATGTCCAAATCTTCATAATTAATTTCTTTATCTTCGTCTTCTGGCCAAGTTATGATTTCTTCTGAAAGCTTTTGTAGTCTTTTCTGCTCTCCTCTTTTAATTCCCAGGATATCCTTATTTTTTAACATATATTCTGTGGTACTATAGGCAAGCTCTTTTCTTTTTGTTGCCACTGAATACTTCAACAATATGCGATAGTACATTGGTGACTCTGGACGACTTAGAACACCATCAAAAATTTCATTTATAATTCTCTTCTTTCTGTCCCAAGCCCCAACTTCGTTCAGATCAGTAGAGAAAGCTGCAATCAATCGTGTCGATTTGTATATCGGCGCTTTGCTAAAGGCACGCCCTCTCTCATTCAGCTTATCTTGTATTTTTTTAATAAGAGCATAGTCGACTGTGTTGTCTTCAGAGAAGTCTTTGAGGATACCTGGGTTTTTCTCATTCAGCTCTTCAACTCTCCCTTGCCTTATCAATGACTCAACTTCAATTTCTGCAGCAATGTCGACTGCTCCAATTTCCTTTACGAATTCAGGAAGAAAGTTTTCAAGTAGATGGTATTTTTTAAGTGACATTAATTCATCAACGTACTGTTTTCCAATCTTTCGCGCCTCTTGTATTAATCCTGACTTTGAATGTGACTTATAGAGCAGATAAAGATGCTTCTTTTTACTGAAGTTTTCATTTTTATCAATGTTTTCCAGTTGAAAGATTGCTTCTTTAAATTTTCTTTTTCCAATCATGATCTCAGCGAGTTCAATTTGATCATTAGCAATTCTCTTGTTGAGAATTTTTTTCACTTTAATGAGATTAGAAAGAACACTTTCTTTGTTGATTGGATCATTAATACTTTTCAATTTTTCCAAAGCAACCTGTGCTTCTGAAAATTTATTTTCAGACAGCAATTCCATGGCCTTTTCGAAATTAGACAAGGGCTTCCTCCCAAGTAGTAAAAGAGTCAGGGAATAACGGGTTTTCCCCGTTATTTTAAATACTTACCCTGACTTAATTTTACTTCATTTTGGTAGCGAGAAAGTTTGTGGAGTAATTGTTGCCCCTAAAATCAGGGTGCGAAATGATGTTCAAATGGAGTGGAATATTGGTTTTAATACCCTCAATAACCGTCTCTTTTAGTGCTCTAGTCATTCTGGCTAAACACTCTTCTCTATCTTGCCCGGTAACAATAATTTTTGCCAACATCGAGTCATAAAATGGAGAAACTGAGTATCCAGAATAGATAAAATCATCTACTCGAACACCCAAGCCTGCTGGTCGGTGATAGTGATTAATCAATCCCGGGCTTGGTGCAAAAGTTTTTGGATCTTCAGCATTTATCCTGCATTCCATTGAGTGCCCAAAAAATGGAATATCTTTTTGAGTAAATTTTAGTTTTTCACCCTCAGCGGACCTGATTTGTTGAGCAATTAAGTCAATTCCTGTTCTTGCTTCAGAAACAGGATGCTCAACTTGAATACGAGTATTCATTTCCATGAAATAAAATTTGTCTTCATCTTGATCGTACAGATATTCAACTGTTCCAACTGAGTCATAATTTACAAAACGGGCCAAATCTACGGCTGATTGACAGATCTCTTCTCTTTTTTCAGGTGAAAGGACCGGACAAGGTGATTCTTCAATGACCTTTTGAAATCTTCTTTGAATCGTACAATCTCTTTCTCCAATATGAACGACATTTCCATGTTTATCGGCAAGAATTTGTACTTCAACGTGCCTTGGGTTGGTGATGTATTTTTCAATAAAAAGTGTATCGTCACCAAAACCGGCCTTTGCTTCAGTTTTCAATCTATCAATCGCAGGCAATAGATCTTTCATATTGTCGATCATCTGCATTCCACGTCCACCCCCTCCGGCCGACGCTTTAATCAATACTGGAAATTTCATTTCCAATACTGCTGCTTTGATATCTTCAGGTGTCATTTCATTTACTTTAATCGGCTCAAGAACTGGAAGTCCTGCAGACTTGGCAAGTTCTTTAGAGAAAATCTTGTCACCCATTTTTTCAATGGCATCAACATTTGGACCGATAAATTCGACTTCCCATTTTTTACACAGGTTCGCAAACTCTCTGTTTTCAGAGAGAAATCCAAAACCTGGATGAATAGCATCTGCTCCAGTAATTTCTGCTGCAGACAAAATTGAAGGTATATTCAAGTAACTCATTGCTGATTTAGCAGGTCCAATACAAACCGATTCATCAGCGAGTTTAACGTGCAACGAATTTTCATCGGCCTTAGAGTGTATACTTACAGTTTCGATTCCCAGCTCACGACACGTTCTCAGGATTCGTACTGCAATTTCACCTCTATTGGCGATTAGTACTTTTTTGAAACCCATGATTGCCTCTAAGGTTTAACCTTGAATAGAACTTGTCCAAACTCAACGTAGTTTTCGTTTTCTACACAAATTTCAACGATTTCTCCGCTAACTTCAGCCTCAATCTCGTTCATAATCTTCATGGCCTCAACGATACATAGAACCTTTCCTGGAGCAATTTTATCTCCAAGTTTAGTGTATGCTTCAGAGCCTGGTGAAGATGATCTATAAAATGTCCCAACAAATGGGCTTGTAATTTCAATCAAACCTTCACTGCTAGATGCTGCTGGAGCGGCTGCAGAAGGTGCAGCTGCAACGTGTGCAACAGGAGCTGCTGTCATTGCAGGATAAGAATGAACAATTTCTCCACCACCGATTGTCACGGAGAATTTTTCATCTTTGCTTTCGTACTTAAGGGAGCTAACTCCCGCCTCTTTTGCCAATTGAATAAATTCTTCAAGTTTTTTGAAGCTCATAAGTATATCCTCGAATTAGTTTTTCACTCTTTCCATATATTCACCGGTTCTCGTATCAATCTTAAGTACCTCTCCTTCTTCAATAAAGAGTGGGACGTTGATCTGTAGACCGGTTTCCATGATTGCTTTCTTACTTCCGCCTTGGGCCGTATCACCCTTAAGGCCAGGGTCTGTTTCAGTTACTCTAAGTTCTACAAAGTTTGGAAGCTCAATTGAGATTGGTTTTCCATTGTAATAAAGAACATTCAGTTTGATCCCTTCTTGAAGGTATCCTGCTTCCTCACCAACATAATCAGTGGCGATGTGTATCGTTTCAAATGTTTTTTGATCCATGAAGTTAAATCCATCTGGATCAGAATACATATATTCAACTTCTCTATCGATAAGGTCTGGACGAGTTGCACCTGTTGAAACACCTGATTTGAAGGTTCTTTCAATCACTTGTCCTGTTTCGAGATTCTTCAATCTACATCTGTAAAATGCCGAACCTTTTCCTGGGTTGGTAAAATCAGATTTGATAATCTTATAAACCTTACCTTCCAATTCTAAATTCAAACCTTTTTTCAATTCCGTAGTATCAATCATAATTTACCCTTAAAGCAGTTGGGACATTATTCCCATGTAATATGCATGACTACCAAGACCTTCCATGACAACAGTACTGGCCTTAGCTGTAATTTTTGTACTTCTAAACTCTTCTCTAAGATGAGTATTTGAAAGATGCACTTCCACCACAGGAAATGGAGTCATTTTAAGTGCATCAAGAATTGCAATGCTTGTGTGACTATAAGCCGCAGGATTGATTATCAAAGCAGTAAGATCTTGAGTTGAGAGTTGTTGAATTTTTTCAACTAACTCACCTTCAATGTTGGATTGAAACCATTCAATTTCAACATTTTGATCTTTCAGTTTTTCTTGCGTCTCTTTAGCGATGTCATCCAAAGTTTTACTTCCATAAATCTCTGGCTCTCGCGTGCCCAAAAGGTTCAAATTGGGCCCATTGATGACTGCAAAGCGTTTCGTTGCCACTTTGAATCTCCATAAAATTGTGGTGCGTCAAATTAACAATTTAGGGAAGGTATGTAAAGACAGTGGAGGCTAAGACTTGAGCTCTTTGGCCTGTTTGGCGCGTATTTTAACGGCTCCCAAAAAAGCCATCAAACGATCTCTTTTTTCACCTATTTGTGCATACTCTTGACTTGGAGCAACAGATACGACTTCTACTTTTTGTTGGATTTTTTCTTCGAGATGAAGCTCTTCTTCCTCTTCAATTTCCTCTTCTTCTTCAGGGTAGAGATCATTGTGCTCTGCAACCTTAGCATCAAAATACTTCATCAGATCATCACGACCTTCGGTATCGCTAAGAAAGGTTTCCTTCGCCATATTTTTTTCCATGGCGACTTCAATTTCTTTTTCATCATTACTCAATTCAATTTCATCTTCAGTGACTTCGATTTCTTCTTCAATATCATCATCAATACTGTCTTCAACATAATTGTTGCCCGGTCCATAAACTTCTTTAACTTCTTCGAGCTTCTTTTGGGTAAGTTTATCATTCGGATTAAGGACTAGAATTTTTTCCAATATCTCAATAGCCTTAGAAAAGTGACCTTGAGCACAATAAAGATCAACTAGGGTATGAGTTATGACTGGTCCATCCTCCAATTCCTTTTCAATGATATCCCTAGGTTCATCATCGACTAGCTCAATCTTGAATTCGCGCTCATCTTCATCAGCGTCATGTAACTCGATTTCATCGTCTCGAACCAAATCTTCGTCTGGCTTTTTGACTTCCCAGTCTTCCAGATCATCTTTTCTTTCTTCTTGAATATTACTGAAATCTTTTTGGACCCATGAATCAAGATTTTCATCTGGCGTCACTTTCAATTTATCGACATCGAAGTGCTCAGCTTCATCAGTTTCTTCGATATAACTTGTCTCATGAACAGGGCTCACGTTATCGAGCTCTTTTACTTTTCCAGCAATCTCAGAATCTTTTGGATTCATAAAAAGAAGGTACTTATAAGTTTCAAGAGCTTCATCAATATGCTTGAGCTTCAAGCAAGATTGAGCAAACAATTTTTGAAGTCTTAAATTGTCTCTATTGTTATGAACAAGTGGTCTTAGTGTTGTGTAGACCAGCTGATGCTCATCTTTATCTGCATAGCAAGAAGCTAGGACAAGGTACCCCAAAACGTAATCTGGGTTTCTTCTAACACCCTCTTTAAGGACATCAAAAGCTCTATCGTAGAGACCTAGTCTTCGATAACTTTCGGCAAGTGGTGCAAAGACTCTGGAATCAGGACTTTCGGCCAGAGTCTTTTGATACTTTTGAATAATTGGTGAAGTTAACCCATCTTTCACGATTAACCTTTATCCAACAGTCCAGCTTCTTCTTGATTTACAATTCTCGGAGTAATGAAAATAACCAATTCATTTTTCTCTGTCGAAGGATTATAAGCTGTTCTAAATAGCCAGCCGATCAAAGGAATATCTTTCAAGAAAGGTACCCCTGAGTGGTTTTCTCGTTTTTCAAAGTTGTAAATACCACCAATGACTATTGTAGAACCATTATCTACAAGAACATTCGTTTCAACCGTTCTTCCCTGTTCTGGTGGAGGTAGTGAAGGGTCGGTTTGAGCAGCAAACTGTTCTTTGATTAGGTTAATCTCGAGACTGATTGATCCCTCATTTGTTACCTGTGGAGTCACTTCCAAGGTTAGTGTTGCTTCAACCTCTTTAACCTCTGTTGTTGTAGTATCACCTTCAGTGGTTGTTACTACGAAGAATCTCTTGTCACTGGTTTCAATTTTCGCTTTTTTCTTGTTTTCAGTAACGACTTTCGGACTTGCGATAATCTTACCTTTTGATTCCGACTCCATAAGCTGAAGATTGAACGTCAAATCTGTAAGTCTTCCGAATCTTTTAATAGCAAGACCAAAAATATTTCGGCCAGTTGAGTTTGGCGCTGAACTAAAACTAAAACCTGGACCACCTACGTTACCAGAGGTCAGATCTTGACCAACTTCAACAGGACTTCCGTTATTGGCCCCAATAGGATCATAGCCGAAAGTAAGACCTTCTTTTAGTCCAATCTCTTTAGAGTAATTCTCACTTACCTCTACAATTTTAGCCTCAATCATTACTTGTGGAGTCTGTGTATCGAGAACTTCTACAATTTTTCTCATTTTCTCGATGACGGCCGGGGTATCCTTAACAATCAATGAGTTCGTTCGCTCATCAGTTGAGATACTACCTCTTTCCTTTGTCGAGTATTCCGTTAAAATTTTTGTAAGATCGACAGTCTTGGTAAAAGAAATCGGAAAGACTTTAGTAACAAGTGGTTCTTCCTTCTCAACGACTTTCTTCGCTGCTGCTTCCAATTTTTGATCTTCTGTTGCCTTCTCTAGAGTTGTGATCATCAAGATGACACCGTTCTTTGTGGCAACCAATTTATTCAATCCAAGAATTGTGTCCAATGCCTGGTCCCATGGGACATTGTTCAAATTTAGGGTCAACGGTGGTAATTTCTTAATCTCATCTGTAATGATGATATTGAATCCGGAAGACTCTGCAATCAAGTTCAGAACGTCTTCAACCGAGATGTTTTTTACGTTGAATGAGATTTTTTTACCGACATACTTTTTCCTTCCACTCATCGTGAGGTTTTCAAGTACATCTTCAATGTTTTCAGACTTGGGAACCTTTACGCCCTGTGCGCCTTCTTCATTCGCAATTTTGTCGGTGAATGTATTGAACTTGTTTACTTTTCTCTGAGTAAAGACACCAAATCTGTTTTCTATCTCTAGAATAAGTCGCTCAGGCTTTCTGGTGACAATTGAACGAACATTGTCTCTTAGCTGGAGAGCAACTCTTAGATCGTTGCCTGCTCCTGGCTTTTTATAAGCAGAAACAAAAACAACAGACCCACTAAATTCAGAAGTATCAAATCCTCTAAGTGCTCTCTCTGTTGCTTTTACATCTTTCAAGTCAATGATGATTTGCTTGTCTTCATTTACATGAAATTTGTTGGCCACAACATTGTTGTCATCGAAGACAAGTTCAAGTTGACTGACCTCTCCAATCTGTTGAAAGTTCATAGAAAGGAGTTCTGCAGAATTTACTTTGTGAACAAATGAAACAAATAGAACGACGCCAATTAGACTTCGAAAAATTCCTTTTTTCATATAACCTCTTCCCTAAGGTTTAAAGCAAGTCTTTACAATCATTAAAATTATAACACAACAGAGGAAATTAGGAGATTTTATTTTAGACAGAGTAATTGAGTCGATTTTTAGTTTGTAGTCTGTAGGGGCAAAATTGTTTCAAGATATTCTTCTTGGTCGTAGACATTTGTTAACTTCTCTACGAGCACGACACCACCTGGTAAAATGGCTCGAATCTCAGCCTGATTATTTCCAAGAACCATTCCTTCTTTAAGGATATATGTCTCATCAGAAAGCCCCTCGCCTTCACTGCCCTTTCTCACCCCAGAAGCTACTTTAGCCACCGCACGCCTGGTACCACCCAAGAGAATACCTACGATTCTAATTCTATTTAGCTCAACACCTTCAAGCGTAGGGGCATTTGACATCATTGTAGAACCAGAAGATTTCTTTTTAATAGTCTTCTCCATTTTGGTTTTAGGCCTTTTGAAAGGGTCTCTCAACTCAAATGGATTCTTAATGAAAGTTTTTTGATTTTTAAAAAAGTTAAACTGCCTTTCCTGTGAAAAGACTGCTGTGGATAAAAACAAAGCAAAAACCAAAATAGAAACTGTTCTTATCATGCTTGATCTGCCTTTCTAGTTCTTTTTTTCCTAGGTGCAGGTTTCTTATCTTCTTCTTTGAATTGCTTCTCAATATCATCAATCCCACGATCTTCTTTATGATTAGGATTGAAACGATAAGCCTGGATAATGACTCTTGAATTAATCAACTGAAATCGTCCTCTTTGAGGTTCAGTAATTTGTTTCAGTTCTACATCTCTAATATTAAGTAGTCGTTTGTTTTCAGCAATTTTCTCAAAGAAAATGAGAAATTGGAGGAATGTTCCTGTTGCCTTCATCTCATAGTTTTTAATGTAGTAAAAACCTTTACTGATTTCTTCTTTTGGTTGAAGGAATACGTTCTTTATATTGAGGTTCTCAGCAATCCCTTTAACCAATTGTAGGTTTTCAGCATCAGAAATCTCACTTGGAAGCTGCCTTTGAACCTTTTCAACTTCTTGAGCAACTAGTTCAATATTTTTCTTTGCCTCTTCAATATCCTGAAAGTATCTCTTCAGATCTTTCTTCTTTTGCTTGGACTTTTGAATTTGATTTTCAAGAACAGGAATTCTGTCTTTGGCTTCTTGTAATTTTTGCTTGTGAATTTCAAACATGTCGTAAGCGCTGTAAGCCGTATACAAGATAATGAATAAGGGTAGTTTTTTTATTAAACCGTTCATTATCTGTTCCCACCAAAAGGTTCATAAGCGGATATATTGCCCTTGATATTAAATTGCTCAACTCTTCTTTCTGAGCCATCTGGCATTTTCTCAGAAACCGTGTTCGAGCCAGTAAGGATCAAACTTTTCCCAAAGAACTGACTATCATTGGCCGAGATAATGAAATCTCCAATACTTTTATAACTTTCTGATGCGCCATTTATTTCTATAGTACTAGTTTCTGTTATGAGTACATCTTTGAACCACATATCTGCTGGAATATCTCTCGCAATTCTTTCGAGAACCTTTCTTGGATTTGATTTATCCTGGAGAATTTTTTCCACCTGAGAAGAACGTCTTTTAAGTTTTTGAACCTGTCTATTGAAAGCTTCAAGCTGCTCTTCGACATTTGAATTTTTCCCGAGATCTTGTTTTAGTTTTTTCAAGCTATTTTGTAGAACTTTAATTTCGGCCTCTACCACTTGTTTTTCTTTATCAAACTCAGGCTTCATAAACCAGTCGGGAGTGTAAGTGAGGGCATAGGCTACCGCCAGTAGTTTCCAATTGACCTGGTTAAGATCAATTCCAAGAACTACTGGTAACTCGATACCTTTCTTTTTATTGAGTAAGTTAATCTCAATCATTTATTTATATTCCCTCATTCCCAAGCCAATAGCGCAAACACCACGGTAGGCAATGTCATTTATTTGTTCTTCATGAACACCTTTCTCATCATATTCCAATGCTTCAAAAGGATTCAATATTGTAACATCAACACCTAGCAAAGCCTCTAGCCCCTCAATCAGGCCTGGAACTAATGCTCCTCCACCAGTTAGTAAACAACCGACCAAGGATTCATCGGACGTCGAACTTATATAAAAATCGATAGTTTTTTTAATTTCAGAAAAAAATGATTCTACTACATCATCAATGATTTCAAGAATTTCTTCTGGGAGATTTCCGTTTTCATCTCCATTACTTTTAAGATCTTCAGCTTCTTCATAGTTAACACCCATCTGACGCTGAATTTCTTCGGTGATCATGACACCACCGATATTCATTTCCTTAACAAACTGAACCTTATTTGCTTTGTAGATAATGAAACTAGTTTTTTGGGCTCCCAAATCCAAAAGCAACCACGACTGATCTGGCTCATCCAGTTTATTTCCCATAACCAACTCAAAAACATTGATCATGGCCGTAACATTCAAATCGACTATTTTGACTTTCAAGCCAGCGTTCTCAACCAACTCTTTGAAGTTTAGTAGAATGTCTTTTCTTGCAGCACAGACGAGGACATCAACACCACCACCTTCGTTTTCTCCGAGGTTATGAAATGACATTGAAGACTCCTCAATCTCGAATGGGAGATATTGTTCCGCTTCCCATGAAACTTGTTCTTCAATCTCATCGTTGGTTCCACCTGCCAATTGAAGTTTTCTTGCAACTGTATTCGGACCCGAAAGTCCTACACAAACATTCGTAAGTTTTGTTTTCAATCGGCCAACAGCTTTTTGAATGGCGTCTATAATTTCTTCTTGTTTTTGAATTTCATCTTCAATAAGCGCGGCTTCTGGAAGCGTGATACTGGCATAACGAGAAAGTTTATAATTATTTTTTCCAGACTTTTCGACCAAGCATGCTTTAACAGCACTCAGACCAATATCAAGTCCGATGACTTTGTTAGAGCCAAGCTTCAAGGTATCCTTGATCATCTCAACAATGTCTTCAATTACTTTATTCGCGTCCAGTGCAGGTCCCCTTCGGGCTATGGCCCATAGCGTCTAACAATCCATCAAAAGACGTCTATATTACTAAATTATAACTGGATGCCCCTATTGATTACAAGTAATTAATGCGGCCCTGAAGGGGGATCAGAAGCCTACGACGAGTCGTGTTAATGCTTGAAATTCAGCTGGAAAATAGATTTGAAGAAAACTTATAACAAGAATAAATGGCCCAAAGGGAATGGCCTGGCCCTTATCAATCCTTTTTAAGGCAATCCAAGCAACTCCTATTATGGAACCTAAAAAACAGCTGAAAAAAATATTAAAAATGATTCCTTTGATTCCAAGATACAAACCGAGGGCGCCCCAAAGTTTAATGTCCCCTCCCCCAAGTCCAATTTTTCCTCGGACCAAATAAAACGCATAGGTAAATCCTAAAGGAAAAAGCAGACCGATGGCGCCACCATACACAACGTGAGAAATAGGAAACTGCATTAGCCCATAGCTTCCAAAAATAAGAGCGAGGTAAATATTGAGAGCATTAGGTAGTAATTTATGTCTTACATCGATGATAAAGAGTGCAAGGAAACATTCAAAGACAGTGAAGTAAAAAACATAATGTAAAATAGTTATTCCATCGACTATTTTCGGCATCAAAAGAACTGAAGCAACACCACTAATAAGTTCAACCAATGGGTATTGAATTGATATCCCTGCTCCGCACCCAGAACACTTCCCTCTTAAAAAGATATAGCTGAGTACAGGAATGTTCTCATACCAATAAATCAACTTGTCACAACTTGGGCAGTGAGAACGACTTTTAGAAATTGAAATCTTTCTCGGAAAACGATAAATCACAGCGTTCATGAAACTACCAATAATCATGCCAAAGAGTGCAAAAAATGTGATTTGAAAGACCATGAAGTTTATTCCAGATCCTTTTGCGAGAAGATTACCGAAGAAATGCATAAAAGAATTATCGAATAGAAGAAACCGTAAATTGTCATTTTACACAAATATAAAACTGAGAGTGAATTTTCATAAAGAATAAAATCCTTGATATTCAGTCTCGAGAGGTCTGGAAATATATATGAGTACACTTTTATTACAGTTTCAAGGATTGGACTGGATTTAACAGCATTCAATTCAAGTGAATTTGAGATATTGTGCCCGAGAATCAAAATTAAAAGTGAAAAAATCACTGATAACGTTGTGGTCGTCACCATACTAAACAATACAACCACATTTAACATTACGACAGCTTCTAATAATGAGAACAATATAGACCAAAGGATGAGAACATCGAACGAGCCACCCAAGATGAAGTACATAACTGTTGTCATTACCCCTAGAATGAGGACATTGATTACCAAAAGTGCAGACATACCAAATATTCTACCAACCATAAAAACATGACGCTTTACAGGCCTGGAAAGAATCATTTGCACCGTACGACTTTCAATTTCTTTATGAACAAGACTACCACCCAAAAAGATAGCGATACCCGTAGCAGATAGAGACAAGGCACCGAGTCCAAAATCGAGGGCTACTTTCTGCGGAACACCAAATGTAAATTCGGCTGCGACATAAGAAATCAAAAGTAATCCAAGTCCAAGAAAGAAAGTATTATAGATAACTCTACTCTTCAATATTTCTATGAATGTATATTTGCCAATTACCCAGGCAGTTTTCACATCATTCATGATTTCTAATCTTGTATACAACTTCTTCAAGACTCAAGTTATCTGGAGTCATACTCAATATTTCAAATTTTTGATCTAAAAGTTGTTTTAAAAAAATCTCTTTTTCTGATTTTTCAATGCTGATTGAAGTAGTCATATCTCCCAAAAGTGAAACGTTTTTATCAAATACTTCCTGATGTTCACCCCTAACAACAACTCTATATTTCGAATTAGATTGTGAGGCGATCAGGTCAGAAATCAGTCCTTGATAAACCAGTTTGCCTTTTTCAAGAACGACCACATTTCTACATACTTCTTCAACGTCACCAACAATATGGCTGCTAAAAAAAATGGTTTTTCCTTCAGCATGAACTTCTTGCATGACTTCTTTGAACTCTTTTCTCCCTACAGGATCAAGGCCACTAAGGGGTTCGTCCATTATAAGAATTTTTGGATCGTGTAAAAGAGCACTCACAAATCCAATTCTTTGTAACATTCCTTTTGAATAAGAATTGATTGGTTTTCCTAAAGCGTGATCAATCTGTAATCGTTTGGACCATTTTTGTATGCGTTCTTTCAACAGATGACTCTGCACTTGGGAGAGATTACCCATCAATGTAAGAAATTCCATTCCTTTCAAGTGGGGATAAAAATAGGGTCTCTCGGGAAGATATCCAATCCTGGACATGTGCTCCATTCGACTTGACCCCATAGATTTTAAATCAAATTTAATTTCACCACTGGTTTGCTTGATGAATCCGAGAATTATTTTAATTGTCGTAGTTTTTCCAGCGCCATTAGCGCCAAGAAATCCAATAGTTTCGCCTTCTCCAATTGAAAATGAAACATCTTCCAAGGCCTGATGTGGTCCTTCAAGAATATCCGACTTGAAAACTTTATTTATGTTTCTGCATTCGATCATACGATAGAATTATATCAAATATTGGAGAAATTAGATTCAGTTGATGGAAAAAAGATTTTCAAAATTACAGTCATTGTTTTTTTTCATGGGGGCATCGATCCTCTTAACTGGACTTCATTTCTTTAAAGAGACTACCCCAAGACCTTTGCTTCAAATCTCGATGGAAGATCGAGCGACCAATTATGACGGTATGTTCCTCAAATTTTCAAGTCTTGGAAACTCCAGAATGGTTTCGAGCTTACTCTGGATGCACACCTTACTCTTTTCAGATACTGAACATTACAAAAATGATGATCTTAATAGTTGGATGTTCCAAAGATTTAACACAATTACTGATCTTGAACCTAAAATGTATGAAGCCTACTTCTATGGTGGTCAGTATTTAAGTATCGTAAAAGATGATGTTTTTGGTGCTGAAGAGATTTTCAACAAAGGACTATCCATTTACCCTGAAGATCTTTGGCTTAATTATTTATCAGGTTTCAACTATATTTACGAAATCGGAGATAGAGAGAAGGGAATCAAGAGATTCTTAAAAATAGAAAGCCACCCAAAACTTATGAGTACCTTTCCTATCCTTCCGAGCATCATCTCAAAACTAATGAAAGATACAAATGATCCAGACTCTCTATTTATTATTCTAAAAACTGCATGGGAAAAGGCTCCAGATGATTATCTAAAAAATCATTACTGGAATTCAATGTACTCACTGAAGGCAGAAAAAGACTTGGAATGTTTGAATCTCAATGAAAGAAACTGTAGTCAAACAGATCTGGAAGGAAATCTCTACATTCAATCAAATGGAGTTTTTGTTGCCCAGAGAGAATGGGTTAAATTTGAGATAAAAAAAAGGGAGCGTAAAAAACGCTCCCCTTCAAACTAAAATTTAATTTCGTTTAATAGCCTCTGTTAATCTCAATCAAACGCTTGTTTTCGTCAATTGCCCACTTTGAAGCAAGTGCAGCAGTATTGTTATCTGGAGAAACAGCACCAATTGCACCTGCAACGAATCCGTTACCAGAAGCGTCTACAGTTGGCGAGGTAAGAGCGTTATCGAATCGTCCAGCAGTGTTCACCTGAGCGATGTCACCAGTAGCAGCAACGTAACCCCCAACCGATTTTACACCTGGCCAAGACTGCTCGTTGGCACCACCAATACAACCACCAGCGGCACCGTTGGCGTTAACAATGGCCATAGCTCCACCGTTACCAAGAATACCTACTGCGAAATAGTTATTCCCCCCTGGTCCTGTATAACCAGCATAGTTGAGACATTCGGCATAGGCGTCGAAGTCTGATTGAAGCGAAGTTTCTGCAGCATAAACCGCAGCTAACTGCAGTCTGGCTTCAGAAGTTTTTGACTTCGCCTGATACTTTTTAAAGTTAGGAATGGCAACAGCTGAAAGAATACCGATGATGGCAACAACCACCATAAGCTCCACCAACGTAAAGCCGTCTTGATTTGAAACGTTTACCTGTTTCATGGTTTACCTCCTTGATCAATTGAGATGATCAAAAAATTTTAAGTTCAAGGCACAAATTAAGATTGGCCCCTCATTTACATCGTCTCTTCACAGGATTTGTTAGGTTCATCGATTCTGAACCCAATACTCCTGCAAAAACTAATGCTTGTTTAAATTGTAACATCATTAATAATTTCGGTGTCCTTAAGAAGAAAATTAAGGCTGATACTAAATTTCGGGTACTTATTAGGTCCCCCCTGCAGACATAAATATTGGTAAATACATGGCTACAAGGATAACTGCCACTATTCCCCCAAGGACGACAATAATTAGTGGCTCAATCATCTTTGTCATACCGCCAATTAGGGTATTTACCTCTTCCTCAAAAACATCAGAAACTTTCAAAAACATGGCGTCCAAACTACCAGTCTGCTCCCCAATTTTGATCATTGAAGCAACCATTTCTGGGAAATAGGTAATCCGAGCCAAAGGGTCATACATTGTCTTCCCTTGGGTTACCTGTTTTTTTACTTCACGAATATCATCCGCAATAACAACGTTATCCAACGTATCAACACAGATATCCAATGCATCAACAAGGGAGATTCCTGAAGAAAGCATAGTTGCAATAGTTCGACTAAAAGATGAAAGGTTTCCTTTAATGACAATTCCACCAAAAACAGGAACACCCATCATGAATTTATCGAAGATAGGTTTCCCAAATTTTGACTTGATGAAATTCATTAGGAGCCAAACTGTCACACCCAAACCTACGAGAATGTGTACCGAATATGTTTGGAAAAAAATTGAAGTATCCACAACAAATTGAGTAATTGCAGGTACCTCTTGACCAGAACTTTCAAGCATTCCCATAAACTGAGGAACAACGAAAACCATCAAGGCATAAATAACCCCAATACCGACCAAGACAACGATGGCCGGATACATCATGGCAGATTTAATCTGAGCTTTCGTTCGCTCTTGCTTTTCCATATGATCAGCAAGTTTTGATAGAATCTGATCGAGAATACCGGCGGACTCCCCTGCCTTAACCAAGTTACAGTAAAGAGTAGTAAAACCTCGCTGTTTTCTCATGGCCTCAGCAATGGTCATACCTTCAGAAACTTCTCTTGCAATTTCTTTGATGGTTCTTTTTAGAACTGCATGTTTTTCTGATTTAACTAAAATCTCTAATGATTGAATAATGGGAACACCGGCATTGATCATAATTGAGAGCTGTTTCGTGAACATTGTAAGTTCTTTAACTCCAAAACCTTTAGCGTAACCATTTTCGATCATCCATTCTGAAATATCGAATTCCAAAAAAGATGGTGGGGTGAGTTTTTTTGGACGTACCCCTTGGGATCGGAGAATCTTTCTTGCCTCCTTCTCATTTCTAGCAACAATGTGTCCGATGGCCCGTTTACCTTTTTTGTCGAGGCCTTCCCACTTATACGTTCCCATCTATTAGTATGATTTTCCTTTTACTCCCAGTTTCTGGGCTAATTCTTCTGGCATTGTTGTATAGGCCATTGCTGTATCAGCATCGAGGACACCTTTTTCAACCCAAGTTGCCAAACTTTGGTTCATTGTCATCATACCTGTTTTTTCCTGCCCAACCTGCATCTGAGAGTAGATCTGGTGAATCTTATCTTCTCTGATCAGGTTCCTAATCGCAGGAGTTGGTAACAAAATTTCAAGAGCAGCAACTCGACCGGGCTCAAAACTCTTTGGAAGAAGTTGCTGTGAAACGACACCCTGAAGAACGAACGACAGTAGTGTTCGTACCTGATCCTGCTGGTGAGCAGGGAAAACGTTAATAACCCTGTTAATTGTCTGCACACAAGAGTTGGTGTGAAGAGTACCAAAAACCAAGTGACCGGTTTCTGCAATCGTTAGTGCGGCTTCAATAGTTTCCACATCTCGAAGCTCCCCTACTAGTACGATATCAGGATCCTGACGGAGAAGTGACTTTAATGAGTTTGAAAAACTCAAGGAGTCTGCTCCAATCTCTCTTTGGTTCACAATACAGTTTTTATGTGGATGCACAAATTCTACCGGATCTTCTAGTGTGATGATATGTCCGGCTTCTGTGTCATTTAGTTTATCGATCAAAGCTGCAAGTGTTGTAGACTTACCAGAACCGGTAGGCCCTGTAACCAGAATCAATCCGTTACTCACTTCTGTCATTTCAAGTAAAACTCTTGGTAAGTTAAGTGCTTTAAAGTCAGGAATGATACTAGGAATGAGTCGGAAAACGGCAGCAACACCACCCTTAGAATAGAATACGTTGGCCCTAAATCTCGCCAGCCCTTTGATACCAAAAGAGAGGTCAAGTTCAAGATTCTTTTCGAACTCAGCTTTTTGCTCCTCGGAAAGGATCTGATAAACCAGACGTTTACTGTCAGCAGGAGTCAAAGGAGGAATCTTTACCCTCACGATTTCACCATTCACTCTAAGACCAGGGGGTGTTGATGGAGTAAGGTGTAAGTCAGATGCACCTGATTCAACCATTAGCTTGAATAGCTGTTGAATTTTGACACTATCTCCAACCCCGGCTTGTCGAGTTTTGGAAAAACTCCTATCGGCCTTTGATGCAGTTTTGGTAGTTGTCTTTGTCCCTGAGCTCATGGCCCACTCCTTTAAAACTTATCAGCTGCAGAATTTCGTACAGCTTCTTCCAATGTGGTCTCACCGAGTGCAACTTTTGTCAGAGCTGCCATTCGAAGAGTTTTCATTCCATCTTTTATAGCTTGTTTTTTAATTTCATCTGAACTGGCATTACGAAGAATAGCTTCTTTCACGCCAGGAGTAAGATCCAAGACTTCATAAATGGCAACTCGACCTTTGTATCCAGTACCGCCACATGTATCGCAGCCTTTTCCTTTCATCACATTTATTTTTTGTGCTGAAGAAGGAGCGACACCGCAGGCTACAATTTCTTCAACCGTTGAATCTCCTGGACCTTTGCAGTTGGCACAAATTCTCCGACAAAGTCTTTGAGCAACAACGACATTCAAAGAACCTGTAAGTAGAAAAGGTTCAATCCCCATATTCAGCAAACGTGAAACCGTAGACGGTGCATCGTTGGTATGCAGAGTAGACAAAACCAAGTGTCCGGTAAGAGCGGCCTCAACAGCAATTTCAGCAACTTCAATATCTCTAATCTCTCCAACCATGATGATATCGGGATCCTGACGAAGGAAGGCTTTTAGCGCAGAGGAAAAGGTCAACCCTACTTCTTTTCTTACGTTAACCTGATTAATTCCTTCTAGGTTAAATTCAACAGGGTCTTCAGCTGTTGAAATATTTGTCCCAACCTGATTAAGTTCAGCTAGTGCAGAATAAAGTGTAGTTGTTTTACCAGAACCGGTCGGACCAGTAACAAGACACATACCGTAAGGTTGATGAATACCATTTTGAAAAACACTCAATTGCTTTTTCTCAAAACCAAGTTTGGTCATATCGAGCTGAAGATTTGATTGATCGAGAAGTCGAAGAACAATCTTTTCACCAAAGAGAGTAGGCAAAGACGAAACCCTATAATCGATAGGCTTACCACCTATTGAAAGTTTAATCCTGCCATCTTGGGGTTTTCTTTTTTCAGAAATATCCAACTGGCTCAAGATCTTTAATCTTGAAACAAGAGGAGCAATAAGCGCCATATTTGGTCTCGCTACCTCTTGCAAAGTACCGTCAATTCTAAAACGAATTCTAAATGCCTTTTCATAAGGTTCGACATGGATATCCGAACATTTTTTCACAAAGGCTTCTGCTAGAATTTTATTAACATAATTGATGACGTCTTCACCGATATCTTCTTCTTTAACTTCTTGGTCATCAGCCTCACTCTGTCTGACCTCTTTAACAGTATCAAGAAGTTCATCAATTGATTCTTCAATTCTTTCAAAGATACTTTTCCATGCTGATAAATTTGTGAGAATGAATTCAACTGGACTTTGGAGCGCTGTTTGTAGTTCCTGCTTCAACTCAACGATTGATGGATCATAAATTGCAACGGAAACAGCTTTGGCCGTTTTTTGAATTGGTATAGCTCGAAAATCAATGATTGTACCTTTCTTCAAGCGCTTAAGCATTCTGTCTTGAATCTTGGCCTTAGATAAATCAATAAATGTTAGTTTGTAATTGTCTGCAACTTGCTTAGCAAATTTAACATCATCAAAGAACTCAAAATCCAAGAGACCAAATTCAGAAACAGTATTTCCTTCCTGATCACCCATAAGAGGCCGTAGGTCCTTTAGAGGAACCATACCGGTTTTTCCAATGACGTCAGCGAACTGTTTTCTAAACATAGTCTTCTCAAAAAATAAGTAGAGTCTTCTATGTTATCGGAATTTTGTAGGCCTTCTTAAAAGAATTCTGTAAAAATAACAAGTTGTGAAACCCGACTCTTTTAGTCTATACCCCAAAATTTTAATGCATGTCTTGCTTGCCCCTCCAGTAGCTCGATTCCATCAATGTACTTATTTGATCGAGTACTGAAAAAATTTTCCTGAGGTTTATTGGAGTAATTCAGATCGTAGAAGTCTATATCAGAGTCAATATGTCCATTAAACAGATAATTTCTTGAACAAGCATTCATCACTACGATTTTATCACTCTCTGCAAGCAAACTTTTTGAAATACTTAGACTAGAAAAATCATTGTTCAACTTTCGTGAGAATTGTTTGAACTTTATGTTCTGTGCCTTAAATATTTTCAATAGCACCGTGGCCATAGCACCATCACCAAGAAGAACGACGCCTAGGTTCTTACTCAATTTCTTATAGCCGTCGATAATTTCAAGGAGTGCAAGATAGTCCGTATTTGTTCCCTCAAAATTCTCTCCGACTTTTCGAATACAATTTATTGCACCAAGTTCTTGAATATCACTATTCATTTCAACGGAATCCAAAAAAACCCTCTTATAAGGAGCCGTGATACTAAGTCCTTCAACACTATTAAAAAAATCTTGAACTTCGGGAATCTCGTCCTCTGACTCGTAATCAAAGAGTGTGTAGTCTATTTTTCTAGATAGTAATTTTTCGTAAATTTCTTGAGATCGGGAATGTGAGATATCTTTTC